>JBILUU010000212.1:0-5252 GCA_044370815.1 Bacteroidia bacterium | reverse complement strand
ATTTTATGAGGGCAATCCCGCTTAGCAGGTGTTTTCAATCCATTGAACCAATGGATTGAATTACAGCTGTTTTAGCGATTCCGCATTTTCTAATGCGGAATTTGGGTTAAAACCAAGCACTTTTTCCTTCATCATATAGCAAGTTTACAATTCACTTAGATTGGATTAAAATTGGCTTAACACATCCTATTTTTTATACTAAAGTAGTATTTCCTAGTCATTTGTTATTGAATATTTTGGCTGAATTATTAAATACAATTCAGCTTTAGTAAATATTCAATTAACATTTCAATCAATATCACAACAATGAAAAAATTTATTAAAACAGTGCAACAGGTAATTAAGTGTTATAGTATGCCTCTTGGTATAATTGCCACATTGCTACTATTGACGCCTCAGTATTTGTTTGCAACCACATTTACCGTAACAAGTAATGCTGATAGTGGACCGGGTTCGCTGAGGCAAGCCATTACCAACGCTAATGCCGATGTGAATACCCCACACACAATTAACTTTTCAATTGCTGCAGGAAGTACCATCACTTTGGCCGCAACTGCTTTACCGAATATAACGCGCACCATGATAATTGATGCAACCACCACGACTGGCTGGACATCCAACGCCATAGGTGTAACCCTTGATGCAACAAGCAATACAGGCAATCAGGTATTTAATGTGGTAAACGTGCCTGGGTTTGAGATTTATGGTTTTCAAATTATTGGTGGAGCATCCACAAGCTTCGGGATTTTAATCAATGGCGATAATGCCGATAATTTTAAAATTGGCGCCATCAATAAGCGCAATGTAATCAACAGAGCAGGCAATACGGTTATAAAAGTTATTAGTGCCGATAACGGCTTTATTCAAAACAATTATATCGGCTGCGATGTAACTGGCACGTCTGGTTACTATGGCACGCCTACACTCACCCCGCCCAATTCAGGTAGTGGTTTACAGCTTACTGATGGTGCCAATGGCAATACTGTTGGAGGAAGTACTGCTGGACAAGGAAATTTGATTGCCGGAGGAACGGGCATTGCGCTTTTATTAGGTATTACTAATGATGCGAGCCCAGGCCTAAGCGGATGCTCGAACAATATTATTTATGGCAACAGAATTGGCGGCCCCGGCACCTTGCAGTTTTGGAATTGTATAGGTATTTGGTTAGATGGAAATTCTGATAACAATATTATTGGAGGTGTGCTTGCTGGGCAAGCCAATGACCTTTCGTATTGTTCGAATGGAAATTCTTGCGATGGTCAGGGAACATCAGCAATCCGCATTCGCAGTGCAGAGGCGCAAGGAAATACCATACGGGGCAATGTTATGCAGTGCGCTCCCGGAGCGGGAATTAGGTTAATATCTACAGGTTCGAATAACAACCAATCATCCCCCGTACTTTCTGCTTTTAATATTACAACCAATATTTTAACAGGGACAAGTACAACACCCAATGCTATTATTGATGTGTATTTGGGTAGTGATTGTAATGGAGATTATGCATTTAATATTAAAAGTAAACAATATTTGGCGAGCACCACAGCCGATGCAAGTGGCAACTGGAGTGTTAACTTATCTTCCGTTACGTGCTTCTTAAATGGAGAATATTTGACAGCAACAGCAACAAACCCTACTAATGGAAGCACTGGTCAATTTGCAAGCGGCTTATTGGTTACGCTGCCCACCCCCGCTGTTTATTATCCTCCGGGAACGTACACAGTAGGACCTACCGGCACATTTTGTTCTTTGAAAGGGGTTGCTGCATTTTTAAATCTTTTTACGATTTCGGGGGCCTATATTTTTGAGTTGCAGCCAACTTACAATGGTTCAACAGAGGCTACACCGATTGTTTTTAACAACAACGCAGGCTCATCTGCAACTAATACAGTAACGATTAGACCTGCAGTAGGAGCGACCAACTTACAAATTACAAACGGAAATGCCGACAATACCATTCGTTTAAATGGTATGGACTTTTTAACCATTGACGGACGCGCAGGAGGAACAGGCACCAGCCGCAACCTTTCAATTGAAACACTCAATGATATGGGTGCATCAATTATGCTTACCAATGATGCAGTAAGTAACACCATTCGCTTTTGCAATGTGCGAGGTGGTGCTGCATACACTGGGGCAGGCGGAAGTTCAGGTGGTATGATCGGTATCATTGAAATTAATACACTTGCCGGAAGTACAACAGGATGCGATAACAATACAATTGCTAACTGCTTAATCGCAAACAACAATTCTTCCACACTAAGTCCAATATGTGGTGTTTATTGCAGAGGATTGTCAAACGCAGCTACCAATAATAACATCGTTATTCGCAATAACGAATTTAATGGAATCAGAGAATATGGCTACAATGGTGCAAATAAATATTCCGGAATCATTCATTTTGATGCTTTTAACTCAGCTGCTGTGATTGAGGGGAATAGCATTTATCAATCGGCAGCTTACGATATTCCATTGCAATCGGGCTCACAAGTCGTAACTCAGTATGGTATATTTGTCCACAATGGAGCAGGTTATAATATTTCAGCAGCCAATGTGACCAATTTGACAGGCAATGGCAATAACTTTATTATTAGAGATAATTTTATTGGAGGTAGTGGTCCGAATTGCACAGGAACATGGACTGTAAACACGCCAGTGACAACAAGCGGTCAGTATCGATTTATTGGTATTTATGTTCAAGGCACCATCAATACCCCTGCAGGCAGTTTAGCAAGCATAGAGGGCAATACCATTAAAAATATTTGGTGGGGGACAACCTCACCCTTTGCAAATACAGCTCCGCAACTGGCTGTGTGGGGCGGTATTGTTGTAGTTGGAGGACAGGCTGTTGGAGTAACAGGAAGAACGGTTACCATAGGATCCGTGAGCAAACCAAATATTATTGGGGATAACCTTTCTAATGGCTCAATTACTGTTACAAATGCTGGCTCAGCTGCAGGAAATGGGATGAACCTTATCGGTATACAGGTTCAAAGTATGGGTTCAGGGAATACAACTATTGAGTATAATCAAATTGGAGGTATCACAGCAAGTTCAATAACAGGAGCTGGTCGTGTTTCAACAATTGAGGGAATTCGGGTGGATGATGGAAACAATGTAATTCGTTTTAATACCATTGGAAGTACTACGTTGGCCAATAGTTTTAACATTACCGCCTCGGCTACAACTTATAATGCTACAGCGGCTAACAATCAGATTCAGCGTGTGCGAGGCATTGTTCATTCGGGCGGAACGGCAACTACCGCATCAACAACCATTGCCAACAATACTATTGCTAATCTGCGAATGAATTATGCTGCCACAGCTACCGGGCCTGGTGCAGCGAGAGGTATTGTGTTTGATAATCCAACACCGGCCAATATTCGCGGAGCCATTCAAATTCAAAACAATACCATTTTTAACCTCACATCCAATCAAAATTTTGCAGCAAGCGGAGCTACGGCCAATGTGGTAGGGATTGATTTCAATTTATCGGGGAATTCCGAGGTGGCCAATACCAATATTTCGGGCAATACCATTTATGGCTTAACCACCAATGGTTCGACTGTAATTACAAATGCCCTTGGTATTTACTATTCAGGAAGATCGGCAGGTACACAAACCATTAATGGTAATTATATCAGAGATTTCAATTCAACAAACACTAGCCAAAGTCAAACTGGTATTTTGGTGGAAGGTGGTGTCTCAACGTATTCAAACAACATCATTTTCCTTGGCAATGGTATTAGTACGCACCCTAGTATAAATGGCATTAGCGAGACAAGCGGTACCAATCAGTTTTATTTTAACACAGCCAGGATAGTCGGAGTGCCAACAGGAACTGCTACCAATAGTACTTTTGCTTTTATATCAATGGTAAATGCGGGAACACGCAATATTCGCAACAATATTTTCGCTAACGCAAGAAGTTCTTTTGTGGATGCTACAAGTAGACATTATGCCATTAGCTTAATCGGAAATACAGGCCTTACCATTAACTTTAACAATTACGTTGCATCGGGTGCAAATGGAGCGGTTTTAGGTCGTTATAATGCTGTTAATAATACATCACTTGCTACATGGCAAACATCAACTACACAGGATGCAGCCAGTCAATCAATAAATCCTAATTTTTTTGGCCCAGGTCCAACTGCAACACATCATAGACCCACCGGAACAGGAATTATTGCAGGTGTTGCCGTTGCAAGTGTTACCACCGATTATTCTGGAACTTACAGATCGTGCAACAACACCCTTGGTGCATTTGAGATAGCGCCCACGGCACCTAATTTACAAATTACCAATCCTGCTGCAGTATGCTCACCCAATACTGTCAACTTGAATGCTGTTGGCGTAATCACCGACCTCAATAGCACCACTGGCACTACAAGTTATTTTTCAAGTCTTGCCAATGCCATTAGTAATACCTCGCCCATAGCTATTACTACTGCTGTTTCAGCATCAGGGACTTACTTTATAAGAAAAACAGCGGGTTGCGGATTCGATGTGAAGCCTGTAACGGTTACGATAAATCCACTGCCAAATCCTTCGTTTACCGTTTCATCATCTTCTCTTTGCGCAGGTTCAACAGGTGTTGTTTTTACCACGCAAAGTGGTATGACTGGCTACACCTGGAATATTACAGGAGTAGGTAATAGTATTTCCTCTGGTTCGGGAACAAACTCTGTTATAACCTCATGGGGATCGAACGGAGGGAACGTTACCTTAAACTATACAAACCCAAATGGTTGTACTGCTGCAAGTGCCATTAGTCAGGCAGTAACCATTACCCCTCTTGCTACACCTACTTTTACAGTTACTGGCGCAAGTCCGGTTTGTCAGGGTGCAACAGCACAAACATTTACCACGCAAACAGGCCGGTCTAATTATTTATGGTCGGTTGTTGGCGGTAACATTACAGCGGGTGGCACATCAACAAGTAATTCTGCAACAATTACATGGAATACCCCTGGTGCTGGTGTTGTAGCAGTAAACTATTCTAATGCTGCAAGTCCGCTTTGTTTTGCTAGTTCATATACCTCTGCTAACATCACAGTTAATGCCCCTCCAGCTATTACTGCGCAGCCAACTGCCCCAACAGTTGTATGCAGTGGAGCAGGAACACAAACACTGAGTGTAACTGCCACAGGAGCTGGTTTAAATTATTCTTGGAGAAAGGGTGGAACACCGGTCACAAATGGAACCGTATATTCTGGACAAGGCACAAGCACATTAACTTTAACCAATCCTACGGT
>JBILUU010000210.1:0-5271 GCA_044370815.1 Bacteroidia bacterium | reverse complement strand
AATGAACATATTGCGGGCGTTATATCAGGACCTCATCATGAGTGTTTGGTGTACAGTAATTTTAACTCCTTGCTTAATATTTACCAAATACAAGGTGCTAATTTAAATTTAAGCTATCAATTGCCATTAGTTAATTATTTTAAATTTGATGATAATGGTAGAATCTGGTACATGCAGAGTGGCGCATTGAAATACATGGAAACCAATGGAAATATAGTGCAAGTTCCTTTACCCAATTCGGTTACAGTGTTTGACTATGTTATTAATGATGTTGGAAACAAAATATGGTTGGTAAAACTTAATGGCCCCAATGAGTTATTTTATTTCGATGGAGCCAATTGGCAGTCTGTTTTTGCGACTAATAAAAATTTAGGTCTGTTTAAAACTAAGGGAAGTAAAATATACTTGTTTCAGAATAACTCCTATTACCAAACTGAGAATGCTGTTTTAAGGGTTTTTGAGGATACAACCTTAATTAAAAAAATTGCCATCGGTAAACCCTTTGTAGCTGCTGAAGTTACTTCTATTTTGGTTGATGATTCCTATAATGGGAATGGTCAAAATGACTATATCCTTGGGACAAAAAAAGGCCTTGTTGTAAAAAAAGATTATTCTGATTTATTTAATACCTGGGATACTTTAAATTCTGCTATGCCAAGTAATTGTATCTATTCATTAGGGGTGAATCATAATAGTTGGTTTTGGGGAGTTACTGATACCTTGCTCATTGGTACTGATAAAGGATTAATAAAAGCAGGTGTTGAATACAATGATAGTTTAAATATTTACCAGGTTTACAATACACAAAATTCAGATTTGCCTTCCGATACAATCACTTCTATTGTTACTGGAAATGAGTATTTCACGAGTGAAAATATTTGGTTGGGAACTCTAAACAAAGGGGCTGCAATGTTAGATGCTAATGGTAGTTTTACTTTAATTGATACTTCTAATTCTTTACTCCCATCTAATAATATAATCAATATCAATTATTCAAACAACTTTGTTGGCATTGCTACCGATCATGGTTTTATGACTATTATTGATACTGTTCAACAAGTATATACTATGACAAACTCGGGTCTTTTAACTGAGGATGTTAATTTTGTTGCCATTTACAATTCATATTACCCTGGCAATGGAGTGTATAAATATGATTTAATTGTTGGAACAAATGGCTTTGGTTTTGCCATCATTGATACCAGCAATCAGTGGCATTATTTTAATGTAACCAACGGTAATTTTAATTCCGATACGGTATATTATTTAAAAGATAATGTAGATTTATACGGGAGGTTAATAGGCACTGAAAATGGTATTTATCAGATTGCTAATGACCTTAATAATCCAATATTTGCTGAAATTGTGGTTCAAAATATTGGCTCAGATTATAGAAATAAAAAAGCCGATGGCTGCACTGTTCTTTGCGGTTCAGAGGGATATAGATTTGTTTCGCTTGGAGATAATGGTGTTACTCGCTTTCAGGTTTGCTATGGCTCAGTAAATGAAAAAGCGAATGAAATATCAGAAATAAAATCATGGTTTTATGGTAACCAACTTTATTATGAAAGTGTTTTAAATGGTAGTTATAAATTAGATATTTTTGATTTGGTGGGTCGAAATATCTATAATTGTAACGTTATGTTTCCAAATAAATCAAGTGTAATAATTCCTCAAATAAATGAAGGGATATACTTGGTTAAGTTTTCAAGTGGTAACCAATCTTTTAGCAGTAAAGTTATTCATGTTAAATAGATAATCACTAAAGTAAAAATATTTTAAATGACTGCTAAAGATAATAAAACCGGTCTATTCTTTGGATCCTTCAATCCCATTCACAATGGGCATTTGATGCTGGCTAAGTATATTTTAAATGAGTATGATTTAGATGAAATTTGGTTTGTGGTTAGTCCGCAAAATCCATTAAAAGATAAAAAATCTTTACTGGATGAACACCACCGCTTGCAATTGGTTCGCCTTGCAGTGGAAGATGAACCTAAATTCAAAGCAAGTGATATAGAATTTAAGTTAGAAAGGCCATCATACACAATCAATACACTGGTTCATCTTACTGAAAAATATAATCGCCCTTTTGTCTTGTTGATGGGAGCAGATAGTGCCATGAGTTTAAAAAAATGGAAAAACTATGCTGCTATTTTGGATGGTTACGAAGTGTATGTTTATCCCCGCCCAGGTGGTGATGTAGAAAGCATTATAAAACATAAAAACTTAAAAATAATTAACGCACCACAAATAGAATTGTCGGCAACCTATATCCGACAAGCAATTAAGGCAAAAAAAGATGTCAGGTTTTTATTGAGCGAAAAGGTATATGACTTTGTGAAAGAAATGCACTTTTATGAAAAATAATTTTTACTCATTAATTTAGCAACTGCCTATTTAACTTTACTATTAAAAAGAAGCACACATCCTTTATAAGCGCTATCAATCAGCATGCAATGACTTAACGAATCTTAACACCAACTTTGGTTGTGATTAACAACTTTTTAAACGACAGGAAAGTAAAATGGTTTGAAATTTGTAAAAACGAAAGAAAGAAAATTCACTACTTAATACACAACAGATATGAAAAAAATAGCAAGCATTGTTTTAGCGGCCACTGCCGGATTTGCGGGAGCTGCTATGTTTACTCAATTAAATTCTTCTAAAAGACCTGTTATTAGCGCTGAGATAAGGCAACCTGTGCGAACAGTGTCCTATGGTGCAACTCCCGAGTTAGGTGTTAATTTTGAAGCTGCCGCTGAAAAAACTGTGCACGCGGTGGTGCATATTAAAACCTTTTTCAAAGAAGATAGTTTTATGGCCGATCCTTGGCATCAGTTTTTCTTTGGAGATAACGGTTACAGGCGTAATCCACAACAACAAATGTCAACAGGTTCGGGTGTAATTATTTCTGATAACGGATTTATCTGCACAAATAACCATGTCATTAATAATGCCGAAAAAGTAGAGGTTACACTCAATAACAATAAAACATTTACTGCCGAAATTATAGGTAAAGACCCTAACACCGATTTGGCCTTGTTAAAGATTGAGGAAACCGGTTTGCCTTACATCACCTATGGAAACTCTGATGAAGTAAAAGTAGGTCAGTGGGCTTTAGCAGTTGGTAATCCTTTCAATCTAACTTCAACAGTTACCGCAGGTATCATCAGTGCCAAAGGAAGAAATATCAATGCGCTTGAAGCCAATGCAGGTAGAGGAAACTACCCAATTGAGTCATTTATTCAAACAGATGCAGCTGTTAATCCAGGTAACAGTGGTGGTGCACTAGTTAATACTGCGGGCGAGTTGATAGGTATTAACTCTGCCATAGCATCCAACACAGGTTCTTATGCAGGATATTCTTTTGCGGTGCCTGTTAATATCGTTAAAAAAGTAATGGCCGATTTATCTGAATTTGGCACAGTACAGCGGGCATTTATAGGAGTGAGTATTCGTGAAATTGATAATAAATTGGCAGAAGAAAAAAATCTAACTCTTTATCAAGGTGTATATGTGGCCGGCTTAACCGAAGGGGGTGCGGCAGATAATGCAGGCATTAAAGAAGGTGATATCATTACTAAAATAGGTGATACAAAAGTGAACAGTTCTCCCGAATTGCAGGAGCAAGTGAGTAAATTCCGTCCCGGTGACAAGGTAAATGTAACGGTTGTTCGTGAAGGGAAAGAAAAAGTGTTGGCGCTCATGTTCAAAAACAAAAACAACAATACCGACTTAATGAAAAAAGAGAAGATGAGTGTGGTAAAAGCCTTGGGTGCTGTGTTTGAACCTATTTCAAATGAAGAAATGCAAAGACTTAGGATTTCGAATGGTTTAAAAGTAAAACAGCTTGGTCAGGGTAAGCTGGCAAACTCGGGCATTAAAGAAGGATTTATTATTACAAGTATTGATAAAAAGGCAGTAAATGATTTGGAGGATTTAGGTTTCTTGGAAACTAAAAAAGGTGGTGTACTAATAGAAGGTGTTTATCCTAATGGCTTTAGGGCGTATTATGGTTTTGGACTTTAGTTGATTTACATCGTTATAAAAATGATAAAAGCAGGCACAATGCCTGCTTTTTCTTTTTGGTGCCCGGGATGAGATTCGAACTCACACGATTTCTCGCCACCCCCTCAAGATGGTGCGTCTGCCAATTTCGCCACCCGGGCAAGTTTTTTTCGGGACTGCAAATGTAATAGATTTGTGCAATTGTGAGGCAACACTTTAATTTTTTTCCTCCATGATGTCACTTTTGTTGAGAATTTCTTGCACTCTTCCCACTTGTCTGCTGCTTAGCATCACTTTTATTCCTCTGCTGTGATATGGAGCACTGGTTAAAATCCATTGAACATTGCCAATAGTGCGTTTCCCGGTGCGTTGGTCTTTTTTAAGCACAACGGCAACCGATAAACCAATTCGAATATTGTTTCTGAAGTGTGCCGGATTATTGTCGGTTTTTTGGTTGTACATGGACTGCAAAATTATACTTTTGTGCATATTATGGAATTACTTTATATCAAGTCGCTGCACATCATTTTTGTTGTTACATGGTTTGCCGGTTTATTTTACATTGTTCGATTGTTTATTTATGATATTGAAAGCAAGATGAAGAGTGAAACCGAAAGGGCTATACTTGCTGCTCAATTCAGCGTAATGCAAAAAAGATTGTGGTATGGTATTACATGGCCATCGGCAATTCTAACTTGGGTGTTTGGATTGTGGCTTGTATTCAGTAATACAGATTTTTTGAGGATGCCATGGTTTCATATCAAATTAACGGCTGTGGTGCTGCTAAGTTTTTATCATTTATCATGTGGGATGATTCTTAAGCAGCTTAGGGCTGGCACTTGCAAGTTTACTTCCACACAAATGAGGGTTTGGAACGAAGTAGCTACAATTTTTTTAGTTGCCATTGTGTTTCTTGTGGAGTTACAACATACGCTCAATTGGCTTTACGGATTATTAGGGCTGCTACTTTTTACCCTAGTATTAATGTTGGCCATTAAACTATACAAGCATCTTCGAAGTAATAAAGGTTGAACATAATATTTGGTACAATCATCCCTATAAATTAGCAATCATATCAGGTATTTAAAAACATACCCTTGCATTGTATTTTTATCAATTCTATGCACCTATTATGATTAAACCGCCATATACCATAAAGTGATGGGCTGAATGATTAAATAATTGTTAGGTGTATAATTTAACCCGAATTCCAATAATGCGCTTGCATTAGAAATAATTAGCTAACATGTTTCATTGTAG
>JBILUU010000209.1:0-5394 GCA_044370815.1 Bacteroidia bacterium | reverse complement strand
GATGCAGTTGCTGTACACACATAACTTTTCGTTCTCTGCATTCCCTTGTCCGTTTGGTGAAAAAATATCAGGAACAAATAACTCGCTACAAACTATATCAACCACCACATTTACCACACGTAAATATGGACAACCACTGCTATCAATTCCTGTAACGGTATAGGTAGTGCTGCTTGTTGGAGCGGCAATAACTGAGGGGCAATCAAAACAACTTAATCCATTTGCCGGAGACCAATTGTAGGTATCACCTCCATTGATTGTAAAGGTTACCGATTCATTTATTCCAAGGATGGTATCGCCTGCTATGAGTGTAACACCCGCAGCGGGGCTTGTACTCACTAAAACCTGAGAAGTGGAGCTGCATCCGTTTTGATCGGTTGCCACCACCGTATAGCTACCCGATGCAAGGGCCGATACAAAATTACCTGTTTCACCATTCGACCATGTGTAAGCATAGTTGCCCGACCCGCCTGTAGCTGTGGCAGTAGCTGTACCGTTAGGCAAGCCGCAGGTACCCGAAACAGAAGCCACAGAGATAACGGGATTACCTGTAATGCTTAAATTAATGGTGATTAAACTATCGCAGCCAAGGTAATTAGGAATGGTATCCGTATAGGTTCCCGTAGATGAATATATAATTCCACTTGGTGCCGTATAATTGAAACAAGCAATTGCATTCAATGAGGAGCTGCTAGGTGAACAAGCACATTGGTAAACATTAAAAACCGTATCGGCAACAAAAGCATAACACGCTTCGTTGATGCTTGCAGTGATTGTTACCGTGCCGGTATCAGGGTATGTAAAGGTTATAGGATTGCCTGTGAGATTGCTATTTGGAACTCCCATATTCCAGGCGATGCCGGTTGAAGATACCTGATTAATTTGAGCCGTTAACTGCAAATTGGCGCAATTAAAATCAATATCGAATGGAGGTGGTAAAAAATTACGCTCAGGTACCTTTGGGGGAAGACTAAGTTGACATGTACCATTGAGCAAAACAGCATTGCTTCCGTATGCACAGGCCGCACCCGCATTATTAGGTTGTGCAATAACATCGAGTCTTCCAACATTACCAAGACCCACATATAGCTTTCCATCGGGTGCTTCTTCTATCTGAAAGGGCGGGAAGATAGGTGTATTAACTATCGTGGCAGAATTAGCAATTGAAAGAGAATCGTAGCTTGTTAGATCAAGCTGATAAACACTGATAAGATTTGTAAAATAAAATTTGCTCCCATCGGGTGAAAATGATGCACCATATTTTCTAAATGGCGGATTAGGGGTATTATCATTAATCTCAATTTTTAATGGATTGGTAACAATACCCGTAGTACTATTGAAATCATAAAATTCAACAAACTTGCTATTCTCCATGGGCATGCCTAGTCTATTGCCTGCATTGTTTGCCTTGATAGAGCCTAAAAACTGTAAATTGGGCGATGAAGGATCGTTAGAGATTAGCGGAGTACCAACAGCGCTGATTACCGGAACTGTATCAACTCCGCAGCCGTTTACTTTGTAGGCAAGGAATTCATTGCTATGACAGCGGTGAACAATCACCCAGTAACCCCTGATAGTTTCACTGCGCACTACTGTCATTTTTTCGGTAAGAGAATCGGAAAATAGCAATACATTTTTATTATTTACATCAACATCACCTGCTCCCCCATCTAATGACATATCCACAACGGTGTAGCGTAATCCATTGTATACCGGTGGTACATCATATTCCATTTCATCAAGGGTAAAAATGAAATACTTTTGATTATTCTCAGGGAAGGGGACTATCAATGCTCCTTGCGATGCTGATAAATAAGCACCTCCCATTAAATTATTGCCATTGGGCATTAGTGAATTATTACCGCGCCACACCGAAACGCCATCAGTAAAAAACAGTAAATTTCCGGTTATAGGATCTGAAACACTCGCACATTGTTCATTAGAATTAATGGAAGAAAAGAATGATCCATTGGGAACAGGCCCTCCAAAATTTACACGCGCACTGTAGCCAAAAACCCAATTATTGTTTTGCTCTTGCGCACAGATGTGTCGACTGGTGATGCAAATTAGCGCTATTAAAATCAATTTTCGAAAAACGTTAATTTGAAATTCTATTATTGATGCCTTATATTCATTCATAATAAAATAGTAAAGATTAAATTAGACCTTGTAATATTACATTGGAACCACATTTGATATTGACAAATTAGGCACTGAACATGACATAATTGATAGTTGAATGCCCGCATTTTTGTTAATTGACAAATATATTAAATAATTTTCTGCTTCATATTTTCTTAACATATTTCATCCGAATTCATGCTGAAATAAACAATCTGTTTGTTACACGCTCAAAACTTGTGCCCATGTTCTCATCGTTTTTTATGAGTAACGCAAAACACTAAATTAGAGTGCCATGTAAAAATTCAATTTTGATTGATATTAATGAACACTAACCTAACCATAGCCATCAAGCAGTATTACCTTGTGAGGGTAATATTTCCAGCACGCTCAATTTTTTCTCCATCAAACTGCTCAACAAGCAACCTGTATGAATAAACCCCAGGCATTAAGGGCACTCCCTTGTTGATGCCATCCAAACAATCATTCTGATTTTCTGTTGAGAAAATTAATTCGCCATAGCAGTTTTAGATACCCAAGTTCATGCTTTTGATGTAGTTGCTGTACACACATAACTTTTCATTCTCTGCATTCCCTTGTCCGTTTGGTGAAAAAATATCAGGAACAAATAACTTGCTACAAACTATATCAACCACTAGGCATATATTTTTAACCCAGATTACGCATTAAAAATGCGTAAACGATAAAGAAACTGTAAATCATATTTTTACAGATTTGATAACATTTTCTATATCGGGATTAACCCAACTAAATCAAGTAGTTCGTTTCTTAAAACCTCCTATTTTTTAATTTGGGCTCAAAAAGTAAATTTCAATACAAGGTATTTTAATCAACAATAACATCTTATTTAACTTGTAAAATTTTATGTTCATAATTTACAAAAATACACTAATCGACTGAAACTTTAAAGATTGTTTCAACCGCTTCATTCAACTTAAAAAAACTATTTTATTTCCTACAGCAAAAAATAAATTTTCTTATGAATAAATTCTTATTTTTGTTTATGATAGTTTGGGATTAATTGAGAATAAATAAAGCTTCTAAGTATTTTTTACTAAAACTTAATATTGACATTGATTCTGAAACAGCATTGATTGATACAACTAATAAATTTTGAATAAGAATGAAGAGCACATTATTTCAATTGAATAATAACGCATGGGAGCGTTCAGATGGTCAGCCAGCTGATAAAATGACTGCAGATTTAGTGTTATGTTTTGGTGCAAAATCTTTACTTTCAAAACCTCAATTTATTGAAACCTTGCAAGCTCAATTTGATTGTCCTGAGATTGCTGTTGCCTCAACCAGCGGAGAAATAATTAATTCAAAAGTGCAAGACAACTCAGCGGTTGCTGCGGCAATTAGTTTTGATAAAACAACTATCAAATCAGCTAAAATTAACATCAGTAACTACAATAACAGTTTCGAAGCAGGTAAAGATTTGATTCACAAATTACCCACAGAAAATTTGGCCTATCTGCTCATACTATCTGATGGAAGTTTGGTTAATGGCAGTGAATTGGTAAATGGATTGAATGATGAATTGAAAGGTAAAGTGTTGATAACCGGTGGCCTTGCCGGTGATGGGTCAAACTTTCAATCAACACTTACAGGAATAAATGACGCCCCTGCAGAAGGAGTTATTGTTGCAATTGCGTTTTATGGCGATAGTCTTGTTGTTAAAGATGGCTCTGAAGGTGGTTGGGAAATATTTGGTATAGATAGAACAGTAACAAAATCTACATCTAATAAATTATATGAATTAAACGGTCAAAACTGCTTGGATGTATATAAACGTTATTTGGGCGAAGCTGCAGATAGGTTGCCGTCAGCTGCACTCAACTTTCCATTATCAGTATTGATCCCTGGAAACAACAAAACGGTGGTGAGAACAATTTTGGGAATTTCCGAAAATGATAACTCAATGACCTTTGCAGGTGATATGCCCGAAGGGTCAATCGTGAGGTTTATGAAAACAAATTTAAGTTCGTTGATTGATGCTGCTGGGTCATCTGCGAAAAAAACTATTCCAATCAATAAGGAAGTTCCCGACTTTGCATTATTAGTTAGTTGTGTTGGTCGTAAAATTGTATTGGGCCAAAGAGTCAACGAGGAGGTAGAGGCAGTGCATAACGCCTATCAAGGGTTAACACCAATGTTAGGATTTTATTCCTACGGTGAAATTGCTCCATTATTTAATGAAAAAGCAACTGCACTTCACAACCAAACGATGACCATCACCTCATTCTATGAAATTTAACAAGCTGCTTGAAAAACAGATCAAGGAGACACTTTCGGAAGAATTACGCTCCAACCCATCGGTTATGCAGTTGCTTAGTTTGGTAAACAGCACCTACGGCACCTACGATCAACAATACAACTTACTTCAAAATACCTTTAAAATTAATGAAGAAGATTATACTGAACTCAATCAAAAACTAGAGGAAAGCTACCAAAATTTGAATAAAAACATCATTAAAACATTAAATGATGTTGAAAGCTTAATTCTCAGTTTTTCGAATCTGGACAGCATAGATAAATTAATCGATAACATAAAAGTACAGATCAATAAGGTTGCTCTTAATGAAATGGTTGGTTTGTATCTTTGGGATGAGGAAGACAATAAACTTAAATTACTTTATGCCAATGGATTTTCAGATGAAGACAAGCAACTAGCCGAAAACACTGCAATGAAAAGACATCCAGGTCATGTATTTTTAACCGGAGAAACTCTTTTCATTAAAGATCAGCAAAAAGAAAATAACCCTGTTTCTATCGACTACAAACCGGGGTTGAATACCGGCTCAAGAATGTTTGTTCCTGTGAGGTCAGGAGATAAAATTATTGGTGCCTTTGGTGTAAAAAGTAGCAATGTCAATGCCTTCAATGAAAACCAATTGGCTTTGCTCAAAGTATTTACAGCGCTTGCCGGGAATGCTTACATCAATATTTCAAAGAATAAACTTATTGAGAAACAAAATCAGGAAAATGCCAAGTTATCGATACTTGCAAAAAGTACTTCAAACAGCATTATTTACACCGATGCGCAAGGAAAAATTACATGGGTAAATAAGGCATTTGAGGAAAAAACCGGCTTTAAGTTCATAGATATTATAGGCAAGAAACCGGGAAGCTTTTTGTGCGGAGAAGAAACAGAACCTGACAAGACCGACATCATTAGAAAAGCTCTTCAAAATAAAACTGAATGCAATGTTGTAATTACCAATTATACCAAAAGCGGAGAACCATTTC
>JBILUU010000038.1:0-12304 GCA_044370815.1 Bacteroidia bacterium | reverse complement strand
ACCAACATCTGCATTTTCACCATCAAGCCACAAAGTGTTTAATTTTTTACATGACGGGAGCATTTTAATAAGCGTACTTTTCCCTACCTGTCGTGCACCAAGAAGTATGATTATTTTTCCTTTAAAAAGATCCTGTTCTACTTTAGGTATAATTTGCCTATGAATGCTCATTTAGCTATAATTTTAGATTATAATCGCAAAAATAGTACTTATTTTGGGAATTGATTCCAAAATAATGGAGTTTTTAAACCGATATTCGAACAATAATTAGCTAATTTTCATTCATTCTACTCCACCAACACAAAAGCGGCCCAGTAATAAGGGTCGTATTTCTTTTGCATGGTTTTTTGGGCGAAAACAAAGGCTTGTCGGATTTCTTTCTTACTGAGCAGGTTGGAATAAAAGACTTGCATAAACTCCGAGGTTTTTATATCCGGCAAGCGTCACAGGCACCACCTGAGTGTAGTTTCCGTACTGCGCTCCTTTTATTTGAAATGCTAAAATGAATTCAATACTTAAATAATTTTTACTGTTGGCACGAGGTGGCAGATGCGTATCCTATAAAAAATCAAAAAGAAGTTAGGCCATGTTGAACAAGCCCATGCATACCCTTATTCAAGTGCTAAAAACTTTGCAGAGCAATTAGCTTTATTAGAAATTGATGAGCTTCAGTAGAAAAATAATTACAGCGTAAATGCAAAATACGCTAAGAGGGTTATACAAAGCAGTAAAAATGGGCGTAAACTCAGGGCGTAATTGCGATAGATCACTATTGATTGCCGGCACCATTCATTTGAGGAACTTTAACTTTATCTTTTTTACTCAGCCCCTCAAGCACCTCAATATTTACCCCATCCGATAAACCAGTTTTTAAAAATCTTTTCTCAAATTTATTTTTAGCCGTTTCAATTTCTACAAATGTTTTGTTGTTTTCAAACTGTAACACCATCTCGGGAATTGCCCTTACATTTGATTTGGTATCGAGTATAATATCTGCATTAGCACTATAGCCGGCACGTAAAAAAGAACCACCATTATTCTTTCCTATTGCTGCTCTGATCATAAACTGAATAGCCCCATTCTCAGTAATTCCTTTTGGAGAAATGTACTCGAGCTGAGCCGAAAACCTCTCTGAATCTATTGCTCCAATTGTGAGTACAAGCGGCATGCCGGTTTTTATTTTTCCTACCTCACTTTCATCTACCTTACCTTCAAATATCATTTCACCCATATTGGCCACCGATGCAATAGTGGTTCCCTCATTAAAGGTATTACTCTCAATTACATTGCTTCCCTCCTTCACAGGCACATCGAGCACCATCCCCGAAATGGTACTTTTAATAAGTGTATTGGTGGCATTGCCGGCACTCTTGGTAACTCCTTCTCTAATGAGTTGTAAATTATTTTCTGCAGCCGACAATTCTTCTTTAGCCGATTTCAATTTAAGTTCAACAGGCAGTATGTCTGCTTTCGCAATCACCTCTTGCTTCAGTAAGAGCGCATTCCTGTCATAATCCAATTTGGCATTTTCAAAGCTAATTTGAGCTTGATTGAGTCTATTTTCGGCATTAGCCAAATTCACCATGTTAGGAATAATTTTCACTCTCGCAATGATGTCGCCCTGCTTAATTTCTTGTCCGGCTACTACATACATTTTTTCAATAATACCCGAAACCTGTGATTTCATATTAACTTCCTTCCGGGGGATAACACTTCCGGTGGCCACCGTTTTTTTCACAATGCTTGTATCAAATACACTAATTGTTTGAAAGGTTACGGGCACCTCTTCTGATTTTTTAAAAAGATAATAAAATGTCCAAATAAATACTCCTGCAAAAGCAATTCCGATGGTTATTTTTAATATTCGTTTAATCATGATGTTGGCTATATTTTTTTTATGAATTAGATGAATTATTTAGGTTGCTCTTAGCGCCTCTACAGGCAATATAGCAACTGCCTTGCGCGCGGGAATTAAACCGGCAAGTGCTCCACTGATCACCAACACGGTTAAGGCAGTGAGTGCTACATGTAAATCAACAGTTGGGTTATTAAACATAGGCACCTCATTGCCAATGACTGAATTAACCAGTTCCAGCAACAAAATACCTGCAAGTAATCCGAAATAACCTGAGATAGCTGTAAGGCAAACCGACTCGGTAATAATTTGGGAAACTATACTCAATGGCGTTGCACCAAGCGCTCTCTTCACCCCTATTTCTCTGGTTCTTTCCTTTACAACAATAAGCATAATATTGCTGATTCCAATCACTCCGGCAATCAATGTACCAATACCAACAAACCAAATCAATATATTAATTCCATCAAAAAGTCCGTTCATTTTACCATATTGCTCGCCCATATTCCAATGGCCAATGGCCAATTCATCATTAGGTGCAATTTTGTGTCGCTCTCGGAGCAACGCCAATACTTTTTTCTCGGCCATAGCGGCAGGAACCTCAGGGACCGCCACAATAGCATACCATCCAACCAAATCACCAAAGTTGAATGCTTGTTGAAAGGTACTGAAAGGCACTATAATTTTCTTCGCTTGGCTGTTTCCGTTTTGCCCTCTTGATTCAGCCTTTGTAATTCCTATCACATTGAAATAAACACCGTTTATTCTAACGTACGCACCAAGTACCTTCTCACCGGTTTTAAACAACTCTTCACGCACTCTGTCTCCAATCACACAAACCTTTCTTTTTTCATTCATATCATTCTCGTTAATGAACCTTCCGCTATCTATTTTTATCTGTTCTATCTGCGTCATGTTGGGGTTGGCACCGTTTACCTCAAAGTTACCGGTTTTAAGGCCGCGCACTACATTGTTACCGCCTCGCCAACCGCCCAATTGATTTTGAGGAGAAACCACTTTTAATTCCTTCAGTGCAGACAGCGCTTTGGTATCTGCATTGTTAAAATTAAAGTATCGCCCCGGCTTCATGCCTTTGTAGGGCTTTGTGGTTTTTTGTGTCCATAAAAAAAAGCTGTTTGTAGCCGTTCCTGCAAAATCACTCATGACACCATTTTTAAGTCCGTTACCGGCTCCCAGCATGATCACCAACATAAATATACCCCAACCTACACCCAATGAGGTTAAAAAGGTGCGCAACTTATTTTTTTTCACAGTTGCATATATTTCTTGCCAATTATCTCTATCGAACATAAGCTTTCTTAATCTGCTCTTAAGGCTTCTACAGGCGGTACCTTAGCTGCTTTTAGTGCCGGAAAAAATCCTGCCAATGCACCTGCAACAATAATCATCAAGGTGGCCGATATGGCCAATGAAAAATCAATAGAGGGGTGCTTAAAAAAATCGCCCTCCAAATTACTATTCATGATGTTGAGCACAACAATACCCAACAGCAGTCCTATATATCCCGAAATACCTGTAATAAAAACAGCTTCTTGCACCACCAACATTACAACCGACATAGGTGTAGCTCCAAGTGCTTTTCTAATCCCAATTTCATTGGTACGTTCTTTTACAATAATCATCATAATATTACTTACACCAACAATACCCGCCAACAAAGTAAACAAACCAATGATCCAAATAAACAACTTAATTCCATCAAGCATATTCATGATTCTATCGTATTCCTCTCCCCAATTTTCGACACTTACAGCGCTCATATCGGCAGGATTAAAATGATGCCTTGCAGCTAGTATGTTTCTTATTTGAGTCACTGTTGCTTCGCTATTGTTTGTGTTTTCTGCAGATAGGTTTGACCAAATGTCTTCAATTTTATTTCCCTGTCCGCTGGCTCTTTGAAAAGTGGTGAGCGGCACATATAATCGATTAACATCACCATTGCCCGGATCTGTAAACACTCCAATTACCTTGTAGGCAATGCCATTAATACTAACAAATTTACCGATAGGACTTTCTTCCTTAAACAATTCATCGCGCACCGGGTAACCAATAGCACATACTTTTCTGTATTCTTTGATATCGTTTTCGTTGATAAATCTGCCTGCCATCATGCGGGCATTTTCTAAATAGTCGTGGTCGGGCATGCATGATCGCACGGTAAACGTGCCATGTCTTTTTTTATAGGTAACCTCAACCGATTCTGAACCTGATATAGCACTCATTTTATCGAGCGCAGGAACATTCTTTTTCAGATACTCATAGTCGTCTGTTTTAAGGACAATTTTTCTTCCAGGTTTGATACCCTGATAAGGAAGTGTTGTGGTGCCCCCGCCAATAAATACACTATTAACGGCATCCATTAGAAATTGCGACTCAGCGCCATTTCTCAGTCCTTGCCCAGCACCAAGCAAAACAATGAGTATAAAAATACCCCAAGCCACACTGAAACCTGTAAGAAAGGTGCGCAGTTTGTTTTTACTGATTGTCCCAAAAATTTCTTGCCATTTATCTGCATCAAACATGGTGGAATTTTTTTAAGCGCCTATCAGCATTATTGACTAACAATTAAGCCGTCTTTGAGTCTGATGATGCGGTCGGTCATTTTACTGATGTCATCCTCATGGGTAACGATTACAATGGTGATACCTTGCTTGTTCACCTCCTTAAAAAGTTGCATTACCTCTAATGAAGTTTGGCTATCGAGGGCACCGGTTGGCTCATCTGCAAATATAACTTTGGGCCCCGAAATCAATGCCCTTGCAATAGCCACACGTTGTTTTTGTCCGCCACTGAGCTCGCTCGGGAGGTGGTTGGCCCATTCTTTGAGCCCAACTTTATCCAAATATTCGAGCGCTATTTTGTTGCGCGTTTTTCTGCTTACCTTCTGATAATATAGCGGCAATGCTACATTCTCCATGGCATTTTTAAACGATAGCAAGTTGAATGACTGAAACACAAACCCAATAAATTTATTTCTTAGCTGAGCTGCCTTAGTTTGAGAAAGGTTCTGCATTAAAATATTGTTGAGCATGTAAGAACCTTCATCATAATTATCGAGCAAACCAAGAATATTGAGCAAGGTAGATTTACCCGAACCGGAAGAACCCATAATTGAAACAAGCTCTCCCTCTTTAATGAGCAAATCAATCCCTTTGAGCACCGGCATGCTACTGCTACCAATACGGTATGATTTATGAATATTGTTGAGCTGAATCACAAAATAATTTTAGGCTAAGTTAAATCAAATCCTTCATTGCCTATTAGGCGCTTAGTTAATACGTGTTAATAGCGATGATTGGCATCGAAAGAATTTTAAGACTTGACTTGATAAACACCAACAAATCGATAAAAAGCGCTTAGGCTTTTTCTCTTGACTTTTTTGAGCTGAATAAATAGGCAACACTCAAACCCGCATAGTGGCCATGATTCGAAAAAACATGTTCGTAAGCCATCCCATCAAGGATGTAATTCACTCTGGTGGTAGCCAATGATCCTGACAAGCCAATGTTCCAAATTAAATTAACAGAGAGCAAATTACCTCTTTTAAATTTCTTTTCGCGACCAAGCATCAACTGCAAGCTACCGTTAGCAAATTTAGAAGCATTCATGGTTTGCGTAAAGTAATTGATGGGTAGCAGCGTTTGTACATTTTCGTTAACAGGTAGGGTATACACTTTGTTGATGATATCCTGATTAGAAAACATGAAGTTAAAACCTGCACCAATTACCCAGTATTTATTGCTACAATTGGGTTTAAAGCTATAGTTGAGCATTAACGGAATTTGTGTTACAGCAATACTAGCAGCAGAATTTAAGAAGTGATTATTCATCGTGAGTGAATAGTTTTGCGCAAACCCAAAATCAAACCCAATGGCTGTGAAACCGATTCCTGACTGCAAGCTCCAACGATCATCAATAAAATATCGTGCATTGAAGTTAATGGCACCACCACCGAAGTTGTGTTTGTAAAAATCTTTATGGGCCAAATCGCTTCCACCTGTGCGCTCAACATAGTTGGTAAGCCCCTGCAAACTCAAACCATATTGTATATTTTTATTGAAGGCAAAAGTTTTCAGACAGGAGCAAATTAAAAATGATAAAAAAACATTTTTTTTCATGGTTCATCAATTTATTTAGCTAATGTAGCTACTCTATGAATTTAAAACAAGCAAAAAAACAAATAACATCGATATCAAAAACAGTTCATTGCGCTATGAGCGTTTTTTATTTACTTTTAATGAATAAGATTTATAAATAATTTTTTTGAGGCCATGGGCGTTTGCGGCCAAGCATTAGCTATGCGTGAGGGATTGGCTGTGAAACAATTTAAAGCATGTTTTAATCAATCAGCTATGATTTATTTTCAACGAAAAACATACTGATTTCACCTTTACCCTTAGCTGCAATTTTTCCTCTATACTCAAAATTGAAATTTTCACGTGTTAATTCATAAGTGGCTTCTGAAACATTCACTCTGCCAACCTCCCCGCTACTTTCCATCCTACTTGCCAAGTTCACTGTATCTCCCCAAATATCGTATGCAAACTTTTTTATTCCTACAATACCCGCAACAACAGGTCCTGAATGTATTCCTATTCTAATTTCAAAAAATAACTTCCCGGCCTCCTGCCTTATTTTTTTATAATTTGCCATATACTGCTGTATTTCCAGTGCTGCAAGAATAACATCTTGTGCGTGGGTTTGATTAGAGGTTGGTAATCCGCCAGCAGCCATATAAGCATCTCCTATGGTTTTAATTTTTTCAACATTATACTTGAGCATGATTTTATCAAATGCCGAAAAGCACTCGTTAATTTCGGCTACAAGTTCTTGCGGTGTAAATTGTTCCGAAAGCTGTGTAAATCCCTTAAAATCGGTAAAAAGCACGGTAACCATATCGATTAGTTTAGATTCTGCATTGCCCTTTAATTTTAACTCCTCGGCAATTGTATGCGGCAAAATATTCAGCAATAATTCATCACTTAGCGTTTTTGCTTTTTTAATTTTATTTCGCTGTACGAAAATCACAACAGAAAAAATAAGAAAGAGAGAGAAGCCTGCTATGAAAACATTTCTAACAAGTATCTGCCTTTCTAATTGCCTTTTAGCAATCTCTTCTTTTTTATCATTAATCTCATTAATACTCGCAAGCTCTATCCGATTGTGTGTTATTTGTTTTTCAATCAATGCATTTATTTCATCACGATTTGTTGAATCATTTACTTCTGATAATAGTTTATAGCCCTCTGCTGCCTCCTTATACATCCCTGCTGCATAAAATACTTTTGCGTAGTGGCTCAATACAAAGTCTCGATATTCCTTAATCTTAAATTGATAAGGAGAGTAAACTGCAAGATAGGACAATCTTGCAGCTTTTTTATTTTCTTGTAATATAGAAAGCACATTGATTAGCTCCACAAGTTCATCGCCATCTAAATATGCCTGATTTTCGGCTATATAAATATTACGATCTGTAGGCGTTGATTGAAACATTATCGGATGGTTCATATAATACACTGCACTGTCTCTATATCCTAAATGAGCAAAGCAATTTGCTCTATAACTATATAATTTTCTTACATAGTTTTTATGAGCATCATCCTTAATTTCGTATTCTTTATAATAGTTTTCGAGTGCGCGCCTGGTAATTTCAATTGCCTTTGACCATTGCTTTAATCGAATAAGCGCCATGATATTAATTTTATAATCATCAAGAACGCCTGATTCGACACTTGGATGTTTTTCATAATAGGTAAAACGCTTTTCCCCTAATATTTGCGCCTCCTGAATGAATGCATTAATTTTTTTATCGCGACCATACATGTATAATTTCCAAATCAGAGAATTGCTATAAAACATTTGATCAGCATAAGATTTGTTTTTACATCGTAACTCATAAATTAAACGTGCATATTTTAATGCATCATGAAGCATATTTGACTCTTCGTATATGGTAATAAATAGCTCATAGATATTGATTAGCAACACTCGGTTGTTCAAACCTTTGTGTTTTTTTTCAAAGTTATTCGCACAAGAAATCGCTTTGCCAATTTGCTTGGTATGCAGATAGTTCTTACAATCAACATAACAAATTAAGAATTCGTCACGAGTTGATATTTCATCTTTTTTTTGAGATTGAAGTATATTTTTTATTTGATCCCACTCTTGTATACTTATAGCAGTATTTGCAAATTCAGGATCACTAGTAAGCTTCAGTATTAAACTATCAAGATATATTGTATCATTCAAGATAGTGATTTTTTTTGCCTTGATACGGTCTGTTTGCGCATGTAACAGGAATGAAGCAAGGACCAAAAATGAGATAAGTAAAAATGATTTTTTCAAATTATTATTTTTATCGATGATAAGATATTGAGCGTTCGAAAGATTCAAATGTGTTTGAGCCAAAGCATAACTGCAATTGAAATAATTGCATTTAAAGTATACCCTAAAAGCAGAATGAATTCCTCTTGGGCAAATATATACAAATATAATCCCATCAAAATACCCAGTAGTTTTTATGGATGATTTTTAAGTATTGAAGTAAATTTGTAAATTATGTCAATAATTTATTAATCACATTGGTATTATACCGATTACACTTTCAATACAGACCAATTTCGGCATTGCCTAATTGTACTATTTTCAAATAGTATCGGCATTAACCATTGCATATTTATTTATTAGTTGGACTAAAAAATAAATGCAATTGATATAAATTGGTATAATTTCAAATCGGTATAAAAGAGGTGCAAAAAAAGCCTGTAACATGGCTGCTACAGGCTTTCAATCAAATAACCTAAAAACTATTTGCTTTCCTTTACTTCTTCAAAGTCAACATCAGTAGCTTCTCCGCTATTGTTTCCACCTGAGGCATTTTGTGCACCGGCAGCATCGGCTTGATCGCCACCTGCTTTGTACATATCTTCGGAAGCGGCCTGCCAAGCAGCATTTAAGGTCTCCATGGCACTATCAATTCCGGCAATATTCTTTTCGGCATGCGCAGCTTTTAGCGCTGTAAGGCCGCTTTCAATCGTTGACTTTTTGTCGGCTGGTATTTTATCTCCAAACTCTTTAAATTGCTTTTCGGTTTGGAACACCATGGCATCGGCAGCATTAATCTTATCAGCTTCTTCCTTAGCTTTTCTGTCGTTTTCGGCATTGGCCTCAGCTTCTGCTTTCATTTTCTTGATTTCTTCATCACTCAATCCCGATGAAGCTTCAATTCTAATCTGTTGAGATTTACCTGTTGCCTTATCTTTTGCTGAAACATTTAATATACCATTGGCATCGATATCAAAAGTTACCTCAATTTGTGGCACACCTCTTGGCGCAGGCGGAATGCCATCGAGATGGAATCTTCCGATTGTTCTGTTTTGATTAGCCATTGGGCGCTCTCCCTGAAGAATGTGAATTTCCACAGAAGGTTGATTATCGCTAGCTGTGCTAAATGTTTCACTCTTTTTGGAAGGAATAGTGGTGTTTGCCTCTATCAATTTGGTCATTACACCGCCCATGGTTTCGATACCAAGACTCAATGGTGTTACATCAAGCAACAACACATCTTTAACTTCACCTGTTAACACACCTCCTTGAATAGCAGCACCAATTGCAACTACCTCATCGGGATTTACACCTTTTGAGGGCGCTTTACCGAAGAACTTCTCAACTGCCTCCTGAATGGCAGGTATACGTGTTGAACCACCTACGAGAATAATTTCGTTGATATCGTTTACAGAAAGTCCGGCATTTTTTAAAGCAGATTTGCATGGCTCAATTGTTCTCTTTACTAAATCATCAACCAACTGCTCAAACTTGGCTCTAGTCAAGGTTCTTACCAAGTGCTTTGGAATTCCGTCAACAGGCATGATATAGGGTAAATTAATCTCGCTTGAAGTGGTGCTCGACAATTCAATTTTTGCTTTCTCAGCAGCTTCCTTTAAACGTTGCAACGCCATTGGATCTTTGCTGATATCAAGTCCGCCATTTTCGTTTTTAAACTCTTGCACCAACCAATCAATAATTTTTTGATCAAAGTCATCACCACCTAGGTGCGTGTCTCCATCAGTAGATTTTACTTCAAAAACACCATCGCCAAGTTCGAGCACCGATACGTCATGTGTACCACCACCGCAGTCGAACACAACAATTTTCATGTCTGAATTTTTCTTATCGAGACCATATGCAAGCGCTGCTGCAGTTGGCTCGTTGATGATACGCTTTACAGTAAGACCTGCAATTTCACCGGCTTCTTTGGTAGCTTGACGCTGTGCATCATTAAAGTAAGCAGGCACAGTAATAACTGCTTCAGATACTGTTGTACCCAAATAATCTTCTGCTGTTTTCTTCATTTTCTGAAGTATGATGGCCGATATTTCTTGTGGCGTATAAAGTCTGCCATCGATATCAACACGTGGGGTATTGTTATCCCCTTTTTTTACTTTGTAAGGAACACGTGAAACTTCTGTTGTTACTTTATCGAAAGACTCTCCCATAAAACGTTTAATCGAATAAACTGTTTTGGTAGGATTTGTGATGGCTTGGCGCTTGGCAGGATCTCCAACCTTACGTTCTCCATTGTCAACAAATGCAACCACCGATGGTGTTGTTCTTTTACCTTCGCTATTAGGTATTACCACCGGTTCGTTACCTTCCATTACTGAAACGCATGAGTTGGTGGTTCCCAAGTCTATGCCTATAATTTTGCCCATGTTATTTATTTTATTTTAAGTTAATTACTATTTATGAACGCTTAACGTTTGTCAATGATTATGCCAATAGCAAAGGTGTTATGCCAAAATGAAATTGTGACATAAAGAGAAATGAAAAACTGCTAAGTTAACCGAACGGCTGACAAAAAGACACCAAATACCTATGGCTTAACAAAACCAAGGTCATCGGTATATTCACCGCCTACTATTTCATCAATAGTGGCAGGCGACAATGGGTATTTACCATCTTCGGACGTAACCCTACTATCAAATATACCTATACCATTTTTCACGTTGGTATAAATGGGTTTCTCCTGAAAATTACTTGATGATGGCGCATTCAAATCTTTATAAATTTGATAATTTTCTCCAGCGGCTGAAATAATCAACTGTCCTCTGTAGGCAATTCTCTTGACGGTGTTATCGGCAAAATAGGCCGATTTAACAGACTTCAAGAAAGTAAAAAACTCCTCTCCTTTGATTGATTTCTTCAACTGAAGTCCTCCTGATGTATTAGTCGCATACTGTGGTTCGAAACGCCAGTCAATTGATTTGTAGGTTGTATCAGCGATTCCCGTCCTGTATTCTTTATAAAAGAAACGAAAGGTCAATTGATATATTTTACCATAAGGCACAGTGTTCCATTCTATGGATGTACTTGTATATGCACCATCAGGCCTGATAAAACTAAAGTTCGAACGTAATAAATAGGTAAGATTTTTTAGTATGTTAGTGTTGGCCTCTGCTTTATATCCTGATTTCTTATTCAATACTTTTAGGGTATAAAGCGAGTTAGGATCGATAGGCTCGTTGGTATAGTATATGATATTATTTTCTTTTGAAAACACCCCTTCTTGTGCTCCCTGCACGATGGTATCTGACAACCTAATTGTTTTAACCAAGTTGCCGTCTTTTTTTTGTTCAAGCTCAATGGTCATATCATCTGGGTTGTAATTGACGGAGTCGGGGACACGCGCCATTTGGTTGGCATCTCCAATACCTAAAAAAGCTTTATTCACTTTTATATATTGAACAGGTGCAGAAACATCTAGAAACCCATAAATTACCGCTTGCTCTTTGTAATCGGCAATAATATCAACATCGGTACTGCAGGAACTGTAAAAAAGTGCTGCTGCTATTGTCAATAGGGCTAAAATTTTAAATTTCATAGGAACAATTAGTTTACAAATGTAGTAATTTAATGAAACTCTGTTGTGTCAATCAAATAAATTAGCGCAGCCATGGCTGCTGCTCCTAATTCCAATTCTCGTTTATTCACCTTGTCAAAAGTATCATCAGCGGTATGATGAATATCGAAATAACGTTGAGAGTCAGGAATAAGTTCCACCAGTGGTACACCTTGCTCTTTTAGTGGAGAAATATCTGGCCCCCCGCCCTTGCCATCAAAGTCGTACACATCATATGGCTGCAACAGTGGTTTAAAGTTTTTTACCGAATTCATGAACCAATTGGGCGCCTCAAAACTAAAACCTCGGGGTGTAAAACCTCCTGCATCCGATTCTATAGCTGCAATATGCACCTCTTTTTTATTTTTTGCTTGCTCGGCATAAGCTTTACCTCCGCGTAATCCGTTTTCTTCATTCATAAATAAAACCACCCTTATAGTGTGACGGGGCTTATACCCAATGGCATTGAATATTCTCATTACCTCCATGCTTTGAACGCAGCCTGAACCATCATCATGCGCACCGCTTCC
>JBILUU010000183.1:0-5999 GCA_044370815.1 Bacteroidia bacterium | reverse complement strand
ACCTTTCCACTCTCCTATTACGTTGTACGACTCAACATCGGGAAGTGTTTGACAGGAAGTTTTGATACTCATTCGTGTTGACTTATTGCTTCGCAATAGTGCGCTCAATTCCTCTGCCCCCTTGGTACTAATGGCCACCGCAGGAATTTTAGGCAAGCTATCGTTGTATTTCATTGAACCCGTATGCGGAAAATCATCAATTTTAAGCCCCATCGACCGGGTAACGGTAGCAACGGCACCATATCTTACGGCATTCATTGCTCCTGCCCAACGTTGATCAACAGCACCACTGTAGGCGTCAAAAGTGTGAATGTGTGTGGGTTTCATAGGTCGATTAAAGAACACAATCTTTCCTTTAATTTTTTCGATGCCCAACTTACGTAGTTCATCAAAATCATGTACCTCAATCACTTCTGCTTCAATACCTTCGGGAGGTGTGGCAACGCTGCCGCCAAGAGCACAAATAGCTGCTTCCTTCTTTACACCTGTGGTTGTATTGATGATGAAAGCTTTTTCTTTTTCGCCTCTTACCCAATGAGGAACCATAACTGGCTGCAACTCGACACGAGTGGGGTTCAAACCCTCCATCACATTTTTTCCCCAATCAACTGCCTTGGCAGCTTGAGGAGATCCACTTAATCGGCCCCCAATGTTTGAGCACAAGTAGGCCAAATTTTGATAGCACTCACTATTTTTAAGCACTTCATCATATATCTTACGAATCATTATTGAATCATTAATTTGAGCCTGCGCAGCAGTGGCAAAAAACAATGATACAAATAGGGTAGTTTTTTTAATGTTGTTCATTTTGCAATTTTAAAAAAGCACTCCACAAGCTTTCTTGGGGTGGCGGTGCAGTAATCGTCAATAATTCTTTCTTTACGGGATGTATGAAGGTAACACATCTTGCATGTAAATGTATGGATGCATCCTGATTATTTCTCTCGGCTCCATATTTAAGATCGCCTTTGATTGGTGAACCCATTGCCGAGAGCTGTGCTCTTATTTGATGATGCCGTCCGGTGTGCGGGTTTACTTCGAGCAAGAAATATTTTTCGGAAGCACAAATAACGCTGTATTCCAAAACCGATGGAAGACTATTTTTAACCTGATTTACAAAGGCCTTAGACTTATTTTTTGCCTCATCCTTCAATAAAAAATGTTCCAACATACCCGAATCTTTGGGTGGCTTGTTTTTTACAACTGCCCAATACGTTTTTTTAATTTCCTTGTTTCTAAACATCTCATTTAAACGCGATAATGCCTTACTTGTTTTGGCAAACAAAACGATGCCGCTAACCGGTCTATCAATACGATGCACCGTACCAAGAAATACATCCCCGGGTTTTGAGGCCTTGATCTTGATGTAATTTTTTACCAGTTCGCTTAAGGGCGTATCACCGGTTTTATCACCTTGCACAATATCGCCCGGTTTTTTATTGATGGCAATAATGTGATTATCCTCGTACAGCACCTCGGGAAAAACAGACATAGCAATACTTATGGAGTTTTCTTTAAGGTTGTTGAACAAAAATTTTAGCAGTTTTGATGATGCTTTCTTTGTTGAGCAATGAAACAAAATAAATTCCTTCAGACAAATTACTGCAAGAGATTACCTGTATGTTGCTGTTTGCTTGAACATAGATTTGCGTGCCAGCAATTTTTTGTCCTAATGCATTATAAAGCTGCGCGGTAACTTGCTCGGGGGCGATGCCACCTGCAAACAAATGAATCTGGGCAGTTAAGGCATTATAGTAAAAATACACATTGTTGTCAGACAAGTATTGATTGATTCCCAAACAAGCTGTGGTATCTATATGAATGGTATCAAAATTTACACAACCTGCTGCATTTGTTCCGGTAACCACATAGGTAATATTTTGTTGGGGCAGTGCCGTTACATTGCTACCAGTTGTGCTGCTAAGCCCTAAAGCCGGACTCCAAGTATAATTTAAAGCACCTGTTACATTCAATTGCAATGGATTATCATGACAAATGGCAGTATCATTTTGTAGTATATTCACCACAGGCAGTGCATTCACACCAACAGGTGTTGTGAGGTTTGCGGTGCTACTTCCTGCCTGATTACTTGCTGTCAAATTTACATTTACCGAACCCGCTGTATTGAATTGAATAGTCACAATCTGACCGCTGGCTGTGCTGGGAATTCCGCTTGGGAATGACCAATTCCAGGATGTTGCACTATTAGATGTATCGGAAGCAGTAAAGGTTATTACATCGCCCTCGCAAATGGATGTTGTATCAGCGGTAATTACTGTTCCTGATGGCGCATTCAAAGAATCAGAAATTCCTGAAATATTAATATTATCGATGAATAGATTATTGTTGAAGTGATTGTATGTTTCAAACTTAATCAACACCGATGAATTGCCGGCTAACGCAGTTAAGTCAAGCTCAATACAATTGTTAAGCGCACCACACCAAAGTGATGAGAGTGTTGGATTGAAGTAATTATCCATCGTATCAGAGGCAGTGGCGAAGACGTTTAGCGTATCGTGAAAGAAGGTTCCCAATTGAAAAGGAAAGGATTCTCCGCAATCAGTGGACGCTCTTACGATTAAAGTGTCTGACTCTTGACGGTAATTTCTTTTCCATGCATAGTCAAAGGTAAGTTTCAAACTATCGAAACCAACAAAACTAAGAGGCGGTGTAATCAAACCATCGCGCTGCCCTTTGTCAGCATAGTTGAACATATTGATAAATGCGGCCTTATTGGGACTTCCGTCAAGAATTCCTGACTTTACTTGCCAAGTTACATCTTGGTCAGGATTGGAAATACGCCAATCGTTTGCACCAAAACCATTTTCAAAATCTTCGGCAAATGGAAGAGTTCTTCCTGCGTTTAACACTTCAAAATTAATAGTTAACGTATCGTTAAAAAAGTTCCAATCTAATTGCCCATTAGGACTTGAACAGTATACTTTCAACTGATGATTTCCCGATGTAAAGGTAAGTGCTCCTAAACTTAAAAATTGAACACTATCGAACCCCATATTGCCTGTCCATTGTATCTGATTGAGCGACCCATTATCTATACGATAAGCAATCGTTACACTCTGTAAATTAGAGGTACCGCAGTTTTTGAGTGCCACCAAAGGAGTAATATTACTGCTACAACTGAATACATCGGGCACAGCAATTTGGGCTATAGAGGCATCGAGTTGATTGCGCGTTTGGTTTACACACTGCATGGCTTTGAATGCATTTATCCTACCGGTACCAAGCTTACCCGGAAAATTAGGATTCATAAAATCAATATTATCGGTATTGTTTTTAATACAATCTTCAATTTGATCGGGGCTTAACAATGGATTAAAAGTTTTCATCAATGCAGCAAGACCAGCAACCAATGGAGAAGCCATTGAGGTGCCTGTCATTAGGCCAAAATTATTGCCTGGTATGGTGCTGTAAATATTCACACCCGGTGCCGAAACATCAATGTGTTGGCCATAGGTACTTCCGAAAGTTTTGGTATCGTTATTGGCGGTTCCTGCAACACAAATTACATGCGGATAAGCAGCAGGGTAGTTAACAGTAGCATCGTTTGTATTGCCTGCAGCGGAAACAACAACTGCATTTAAAAAATAGGCGTACAAAATGGTATTTGCTTCAGTAATTGAATAGGCAGGCGAGCCCCAAGATAGATTGATGACATCGGCACCATTATCTGCTGCATAGGCCACTGCTTCATATCCATTGCTCACAAATAAGTTTGAGCTGCTCCCTTTTACCGCCATCAAGCGTGCATTGTAGGCAATGCTTGCTACACCTGTAGTGTTGTTGGTAACTGCTCCGGCAATGCCGGCTACATGGGTTCCATGATGCCAAGCCACATCGTTTGGACTTGGATCTGTGTCAAAATTTCCAAAATCATAGCCTAATGAATCATCAATGATAAAATTTCCATCATCATCAATGCCCGGCAATCCGTTTATTTCAGCATTATTTATCCATAAGTTGTTTTTCAGATCCACATGATTAATATCAAGACCATCATCAATAACCGCAATGATGGTTTGAGAAGGATTGGGAGGTCCAATAAAATTCCATGCTACCTGCGCATTAATCTTGAATAGATTCCATTGTTGTACGTTATTGTAGGAAGTATCATTAGGTGGAGTTGCAAAATAGGTTTTGTAAGGCACTTTCTCGGCATATTCCAACTCCTTTAATTTACTTAATTCTTGTACGGCTTGATCGATCGAATATTTTTCATCGATAGTAATTTTATAGATATTCTCTAATCCCTTATGTTTGGCAAAGGCATATAGTTTTTTAAAATTGGTAACGTTATAAACTTGCGAAAAATTAGACAGAAATGAAAAGTCAGCAATTTGATTGCTTGCTTTTTCTGAAGCAACTGCCGCATAGGATTTTACCTTGATGTAAAGATTACCATCTTCATAAAACGGATTCACCGTTTGTGACCAAGCAGGTGCACAAAACAGGAGAGCAAACAATAAAATCAGCGTTCTAGGCATAGATTAGAGGATTATAAAATTACATGTATTTGAGGTTCATTCCCGGCTTAATGCATTTGAGTGATTCGAAAATTAACTTGATAACGTTTTCAACATCTTGTTTGTTTACGCTTTCTACCGTGGTATGCATGTATCTTAACGGCAATGAAATAAGTGCCGAAGGAACACCCCCTGCTGCGTAGGCAAACGCATCGGTATCTGTCCCAGTAGCGCGTGACACAGCTGCTCTTTGGAATGGAATTTTGTGTTTTTGGGCTGCCTCGATAATCATTTTCAAAACCGTATTATGCACTGCCGGACCATAGGTTACCACGGGGCCTCTTCCGCAAGCAAGATCTCCGTTTACAATTTTATTAAGCATGGGGGTTTGTGTATCGTGGGTTACATCGGTTATAATGGCCATGTTGGGCTTTATGGTTTGCACAATCATTTCTGCTCCTCTCAATCCAATTTCCTCTTGTACACTATTGGTAATATACAGTCCAAATGGCAATTTGGTTTTGGTTTCTTTTAGCATTCTGGCCACCTCGGCAATCATAAAACCGCCAATGCGATTATCAAGGGCTCTTCCCACAAACATGTTTTTATTGAGCACCATAAATTCATCTTCAAAAGTTACCACACATCCAACATGAACACCTAATTTTTCAACCTCAGCTCTGCTGGTACAACCACAGTCGAGAAAAATATTTTTTAAGTTGGGAGTTTCCTCCTTACCTGGTTCACGCGTATGTATAGCAGGCCAGCCAAAAACGGCCTTCACAATTCCTTTATCTGTATGAATGTTTACCCTCATTGACGGAGCAATCATATGATCGCTACCACCATTTCTTTTAAGATAAATAAAGCCATCATTGGTAATATAATTTACAAACCATGATATTTCATCGGCATGCGCCTCTATTACCACCTTGAACTCTGCCTTTGGGTTAATAACACCAACTGCAGTTCCGTAGTGATCCACAAAATGGTCATCAATATATGGCTTTAAATAATTGAGCCAAATCTTTTGACCGGGTGTTTCAAAACCTGTGGGGGCAGCATTGTTGATGTATTTTTCTAAAAATTCAAGAGAGTGATTGTTGAAAATTGACTGGTTCTTCTTAGACATAATTTTATTTTTTAGGATATACAAAGCTAATAAACTGATTGCAAATAAACCAACTTATCACAAATTGATATAGATTATATCTCTCGGATTTATGAATTGTACCAATAAAACCGATTATGCTCTCAACTAACACCATTATAATTAATTGTATTTCTTAGTTTGTTAGATATTTGAGAAATACAATTAAGTTCAAATATGAAACAAACATTCATCATCAACAATCCTACTTAGGTGTTCAGTGAAGTCATTCACTCACCTAAACTTCCCGCCAGCTTTTGTATTTGTTAATGAGTTGATTGGTAGAACTATCAAATTGTTGCGTTACACCGGGCTCATCCAGTTCGGGAAGAATTTTTCCGGCCAATTGTTTTCCTAATTCAACCCCC
>JBILUU010000207.1:0-5530 GCA_044370815.1 Bacteroidia bacterium | reverse complement strand
TACCTCGCTCCTATACGGGCAAAAACGTTGTAATGGGTGTTATTGATGCGGGGTTTGATTACACACATCCTACTTTTTTTGATACATCATTAAGTCATTACAGACTTTCGAGGGTTTGGGAACAAAAAAGTATTGTTGGCGTTCCGCCTGCTAGTTTTGGGTTTGGCTCAGAATTTTCTGACTCTGCTACAATCTGGAACAAGCGGTATGATGTATCAGAAACTACACACGGCACTCATGTAATGGGAATTGCAGGTGGCTCGGGAGGCGGAAGTAGTGTCAATCATCAAAGGTTCAGGGGTATGGCCTTTGAAAGTGAGTTAGTAGCCGTTGGCATTTATCCAACCGCTGCCCATTGGCTCAATACCGGTAGTGTAGATTTTTTGGATGGTATTAATTACGTTTTCAATTATGCTTCTTTGGTGAATAAACCGGCAGTAGCCAACTTAAGCTGGGGATGCCCGCTTGGCCCTCGCGATGGAACCTCTCTTTTTAGTCAGGCATGCAACAACTTAGTTGGTAACGGGCGCATTTTTGTACTTTCCGGTGGAAACAATGGGAGCAACAACATTCATTTAAAAAAAACATTTACACCAACCGACACGGTGGCAAATACCATCTGCACTTTCTCCACCTCACTTACCGAGAAAAAAAATCAACTAGATATATGGGGAGAACCCGGCAAATCATTTTGTATGAGTTTTAGCTTATACAACCTCAATACCAAAGTGGATAGCACGTCAGTAATTTGTTTGGACGATACAACGCATCAACACAATATGATTGGTTCTAACGGTGACACCCTATTTATCACCATCACCACGGTTGCGAGTGAGTTTAATGGCAAACCACACATGCTTGTGCAACTTTATTCAAAAGTTGGCGACCGCCTAGCAGTTAGTATAAAGGCAAATAGTGGCACCATCAACATGTGGCAAGGGATTGTGATTAAAACTTCGGGTTATTACGGAACTTTCATAAAAAGCGGTTATGCTTGGGCTGTTAACGGAGACAATTTGATGACCTGTGGAGATTTAGTAAGCACCGATCAAGCACTAGCAGTAGCTGCCTACAACAGCAAGCCATCATTTACCAATATTTCGGGGCAAACACTCACTTACCAGGGCTACACCAAGGGCGCTATTGCCTCTTTTAGCAGTAAAGGCCCTACGGCAGATGGCAGAATTAAGCCCGATATTGCAGGTCCGGGTTTGGCAGTTGCATCATCGGTTAGTGCCATGGACTCGAGTTATTTGGTTGGTGGAGCCGATTACAGCAGTGTAATTGCCTCTGATGTATCTCCATTTAACAATGAAACATATAGCTATGCCATGGCCGGAGGCACTTCCATGTCGAGCCCCTGCGTGAGCGGTATCGTAGGTATGTTACTTGAAATTGATTCAACATTGAATCCCGCTGCTGTTAAAAATTTGCTTTTTAACACCGCCATAATTGATAGTAAAACAGGCGCAATTCCCGACAGCGGAAGCACCATTTGGGGACATGGGAAAGTGAATGCCTATGGAGCAGTAGCATCCTTGTTAGGAATTTTACCCACAACAGGAAATAGTTTGAATATCAGCTGCCGCTTATTTCCAAATCCGGGAAAAGGTCAGTTTCAGCTAGAAGCGTACACCTTGTTTAATGAAAACATCAATATAAATATCACTGATTTGAGCGGAAGAACAATCAGTAAAACATCACATCAAATTGTTGCAGGAGTAAATTTCATTAACATTGATATGAGTCAGCAATCAAAAGGAATTTATTTGGTTCATGTGCATGGCACTCAAACCTACAGCGTAATTAAAGTAGTAAAAGAGTAGTGCAGTGATCATTTGTAAATTGGGGCTCTATTTCTTTTAGAAATATAAGGGATAAAGTTTGAACCCAAATTAGAAAATGCGGAATCGCTGAAACAGCAATAATTCAATCTATTGATTCAATGCATTGAAAACACCTCCTGAGCGGGATTACCCTCATAAAATCACTAGTGCGTTACATGCGTAACTTCTATTGATTAATTCGGGTTTAATAGCTAAGGACAATAGCGTCCTCGATAAATTAAACCCAGATTACGCATTAAAAATGCGTAAAATGATAAATAACATGTAAATTATATTTTTTCAAATCTGATCACATTTTCTATGTCGAAATTAACCAACCAGAGTAAGTAGTTCGGCTCTTAAAACCTCCTGTAGCTTCATTTGGGTCTAAAAACTTTGATCAAAACATATGAATAAAAAAAGAGGCTATCCTTTTGGGACAGCCTCTTTAAATTATTTATTGAATAAATTACTTAGCTTCAAATGTCCAAGTAGTATTATCGTTTGAAGATTCGTTTTCATTTTGACCAGATGTATTGAATGTAGAAGAAGATACTTCGATTACCTCTAAAATCAACTCTTTGTTCTTTAATTGTCTAACGTTGAAAGTTCCTAAGCCATCAATAACTACGCGAGTTTTGTTTTTGTTGGTATTTTCCCAATTCCAATATCCTGCATAAGTGTCTTTACTTGTGGTTGCAGAATAGTTGTACGTTTCATCAAAGGCTGAGTTTGTCCAACTATATCCCAAAGCACTTTCAAAACCAGCAGAACCACTTGTTATAAATGAAGGTCTTGGGTTGGCAGGCACTCTCACAGTTGTAACTGATACAGGTGTGCTATTTGTTGTTACTGAAGCTGTTCCATCATCATTAATTGTTAGCTCTAAAGTAAGATTGGTTCTACTTGTTGTACTCTCTGATTCAGTTGTACCAGGGCTTTCAGCGATTGAATATGAAATTTTCTGCTCAAATACAGAACCGTTGTAGTTTTCATCAATTGTAAGATTCTCAGTTGTAGTTAAAGTTCCTGAAGGATCAGTTACAGTTTCGGTGCTAGTTGCAGTTGTTTTACCAGTAACAGCGGTTAATTTCCATTCACCTATTAAACGCGCATCGCGTGACCTTAAAGATAAAAATGGATCATCTTCACCTTTCTTACAAGCTGTAATAGAAGAAGCAACTACTAAAATTGCTAAAACTGATTGGGTTAATTTTTTCATTTGTTTTGTTTTGTTGGTTTATTTTGTTGACAATTTTTGGCGCAAAAGTAGTACATTTTTTGATTATATAAAATAAATACGTCTTAGTTTTTTATTTTTTCATCTATTTATTAAGAGGTTTAATTTAAAAACATGCCTCTTTTGCTACATTATATATTGCTTTTATCCGCTTGGGGTCAATAAATAATCCTTACTTTTGCTGGAAATATGGAAATGAAAAATAAACTCGACAGTATTGAGGAAGCCATTGCCGATATTAAAGCAGGCAAGGTTATTATTGTGGTTGATGATGAAGATAGAGAGAATGAGGGCGATTTTTTAACCGCAGCCCGAAGCATTACTCCTGAAATTATCAATTTTATGGCCACCCATGGTCGAGGACTCATTTGCGCACCACTAATAGAAGACCGTTGCGATCAGCTCAACTTAGAGTTGATGGTAACCAACAACAGTGCGGCTTATGAAACACCTTTTACAGTTTCGGTAGATTTAATTGGTCATGGTTGTACCACAGGCATCTCTGCGCAAGACAGAGCCAAAACTATTTTAGCACTCATTAATCCTGATACCCGGCCTGAGGAATTAGGCAAACCCGGACATATCTTTCCTCTAAGAGCCAAAAGAGGTGGCGTATTGCGAAGAGCTGGACATACCGAAGCAGCTATCGATTTTGCACGACTTGCCGGATTTGAGCCCGCAGGTGTGATTGTTGAAATCATGAACGAAGACGGCACAATGGCCCGATTGAAAGATTTATTTTTAATTGCCGAAAAATTCAACTTAAAAATTGTTTCTATTGAAGACCTCATTAAATATAGACTTGCCAATGAAAGTCTCATACAAAAAGAAGTAACTGTAAATATGCCAACCACTTGGGGTAACTTCAACTTAGTGGCATACAAACAAAAAACAACCGGACAAGACCATCTTGCCTTAATTAAAGGGACATGGGAGCCTGATGAACCTGTGCTGGTAAGAGTTCACTCTTCATGTCTTACAGGAGACATTTTTGGCTCTTGTCGTTGCGATTGCGGACCACAACTTCATGCCGCAATGTCAATGGTTGAAAAAGAAGGCAAAGGAGTTGTATTGTACATGAATCAAGAAGGAAGAGGAATAGGTTTACTTAATAAATTAAAAGCCTACAAACTGCAAGAAGAAGGATTAGATACGGTTGAAGCGAACATTCAACTGGGTTTTCAAATGGATGAAAGAGATTACGGTGTAGGTGCGCAAATTTTAAGAGACCTTGGTGTAAGCAAATTGCGATTGCTAAGTAACAATCCCAAGAAGAGAGCAGGTCTCATTGGCTATGGCCTAGAAATTGTTGAAAATGTGCCTATTGAAATTGCTTCAAATGAACACAATAAGTTTTATCTGAAAACTAAAAAAGATAAATTGGGGCATCAACTAAAACTCAAATAAATATATCGGACTACAATTATATTTCTGATAGATGGTAATTAATAAGAAAATTGGTTTTTCAACCTTTATTGGTATGTTAGCGTTCATGCTAAAACAGACGCGATCTAATATGAAAGAACATTAAATAAATAACGATTAAAATAAATGACATGAAAAAAATATGCGTCATATTAGTAACTCTTTTAAGTTTGACCTCTATTGTCAAAGCACAGACTTTAACCAATGAATTCAACGTTATCTCGACCAATAACGACATGATGGGTGGTACATTAGTTGTTTTTTGCAAAAATGGAATAATCGAAAATATTTCCATCGGTAAATCTGATCTATCAAGAAATATAAATTCAACAGTAGATACAAAATACCGTATTGCAAGTGTCTCTAAAACAATAACTGCAATTGCTGTTATGCAACTTGTAGAACAGAATCTTTTAGATTTAGATGCTGATATTAGTTCCATTTTGGGTTATAGTGTTCAAAATCCAAATCATCCAACAAGCCCTATTACCACAAGAATGCTTTTAACCCACACTTCTTCAATTATTGATGGTACAACTTACGGCAGTTTTCTGAGTGCAACGGTTAACAATAATCCGATTCCGAATTTAAGTGAGCTACTGACCCCAACTGGAACTTATTATACATCGGGACAATTCAACAATACAGTACCGGGAACTTACTTCAACTATTCAAACGTTAACTACGTTATTCTCGGAACAATTATCGAAAAGGTCTCAAACGTTCGTTTTGATGTCTATTGTGAGCAAAATATTTCCATTCCCTTAGGAATTGATGCTTCTTTTAATGTCAATGATTTAGCAGATATCGACCAATTGGCAGTTTTGTATAGAAAGATCAATGGCGTTTGGACACCTCAAGCTGACGATTATCAGGGAATACAGCCAGTCTTCAACAATCTCAACGGATATGTCCCGGGTACAAATGGTGGTCGGTTCGGGCCACAGGGCGGCTTTAGATGTTCTGGGCAGGATTTGGCAAAAATATTTCTTGTGTTAATGAATACAGGGAATTATAATGGAGATACTCTTCTTACAGA
>JBILUU010000206.1:0-5543 GCA_044370815.1 Bacteroidia bacterium | reverse complement strand
CGAAGATATACAGCAGCAATGCACAAGTTCCTTCGGTAGCATTTGTTACTGGTGACAAAGATTACAGTATTAATACATTACCTGAGGATGAAGCAAATTTGACTATTCCTGTTAGAGTAAAGGTTGGTATATCCGGAAACTACACGATTTCTTTTGAAGGTGCCGAAATGTTTGACAATAAAGCTTGTGTTGTGTTTGAAGATTTAAAAACGGGATTCAAAACCAATATCAAAGACTTGGGCGCTTATCAGTTTTTTATTGACTCATGGGTAACTGCTCCTCGATTTGTAATTCACGTGGCTAAAAATCCTAAACTTGGTGTGCAGGATGCTTCATGTTCAAATGTAAACGATGGAGCTATTGAAATTAGCAATAACAATAACATTGGCAGTTGGACTTATTTAGTGAAAGACAGTAAAGGCGAAACAGTTGCTCAAAACACTGCTTCAACTGCAACAATTGGTAACCTTGCTGCCGATACGTATACTGTAACATTTGACAATGGCTCAGGATGTGCTTATTTAAGCAATCAAGTAAATGTTGAATCAAAAGTAGCGGTGAATGCCTCATTAAGCAGCAGCGAACCGCAAGAAACTAGTGAAGGAATTAAAGTTGATTTTATGGTGAATGCCTCAAAATCTGCTTCTATTACGTGGAACTTTGGTGATGGCGAAATTGTTGAGGGCGGAAGCGTAATGAGTCATACCTTCAAAAATGCGGGCGACTATAATTTGAAGGTGAGCATTACTGACGATATTTGTAAGGAAGACTTAGGACAAACCTTAACTTTGGTTTCTAACAGATTCAGTAAGCTTGACGCACCTGTAGTTACCAGAAATAATGATCAGTTTGTGGTTAATTTTAACTTCAACAATCCTACCGAAGTGAGTATCAAACTTACTGATGCGCTTGGTAAAGATGTGATTGCCGGAGTAAACAAAACTGTGAGTAGCGAAAAGGTGGTGTTGAGCACGTCAACTTTGAGTGAAGGAGTTTATTTTGTAAACATTCTTTACAACGGTCAAACTCAAAGCAGCAAAATGATAAAATAGTTTTTTTAGGTTCAATTATTGCAAAAAAGGGCTTCAATTTTGGAGCCCTTTTTTGTTTTGAAGAAGTTTGTTTGTGTAAATCTATTTTTAGTTTCGTTTGCAGAATAAACTTTTAAGTATAATTTTGTGACGTAAAATAAAACATGAATTTGCTATGATTAATTTCTGGAATGCCATAGGTGATATGTTTCAATCTATTTTCCCTATGCTTAAAGCGATGGGAAGGAGTGCTAACATTTTATTTTCCCTTTTGATTACTGTAGGGACTATGATTTGGATATTTGGTGGTACCAAATACAAAGAGCCAACCAAAAAGTAATTATTTCATTAAATACCTTTCGAGGTCTTTACCCAAATCATTCCGGAAATATTTTCCTGAGAAGTCAATTTTATTGACTGTTTCGAAACTTTTATTAAATGCGTTTGTCAAATTATCTGCAAATGATGTAACGGCTATTACACGACCACCGGCTGTCAATACCTGATTGTTATGCATTTTGGTGCCTGCATGGAATACCATACTTTGGTATTCGTGTTCAAGTCCCTTAATTTCAAAACCTGTTTCATAGGATTCGGGATAGCCGCCTGAAACCATCATTACCGTTGCAGCTGTTTGTTCGGAAATTTCGAATTTAATTTCGTTGAGGTTTCCTGTGGCTGCCGTTACTAACACCTCTAATAAATCACTCTTAATGCGCGGTAAAACCACTTCGGTTTCGGGGTCGCCCATTCTGCAATTGTATTCAATTACGTATGGTTCTCCATTGATATTCATGAGCCCAATAAAAAGAAAACCTAGGTAGGGAATATGTTCTTTTTGCAGGCCCTTGATGCTGGGGATGACAATTTTTTCCTCTACCTTTTTCATAAAATCTTTTCCCGCAAAGGGAACCGGAGAAACCGCGCCCATGCCGCCTGTATTAAGACCTGTATCGCCCACCCCAATTCTTTTGTAGTCTTTTGCTTCAGGAAGCATAATATAATCTTTTCCATTGGTGAGCACAAAGGCAGAAAGCTCAATGCCATCTAAAAATTCTTCAATCACAACCTTTGAAGAGGCGTTTCCGAACCTTAAATTTTGAAGCATTTCGGTGAGCTGCTGCTCGGCATCCTGCACATTGTTGCTGATGATTACCCCTTTGCCCGCTGCTAGTCCGTCAGCTTTGAGCACATAGGGTGGCTTTAGCGTGTGTAAAAAGGCAATGCCTTGTTGGAGTTGATCGCGTTCAAATGTCTGGTATTGTGCTGTTGGAATACCATGTCGTATCATGAATTGCTTCGAAAAATCTTTGCTTCCTTCGAGCTGTGCTCCTTTTTTTGAAGGGCCTATGATAGGAATATTTTTGAGCTGATCATCTTCTTTAAAAAAGTCTACAATGCCTTTTACAAGCGGATCTTCGGGCCCAACAACCACTAGGTTGATTTGGTTTTGCAACACACAATTGCGGATGCCCTCAAAGTCGTTTACCGAAATGTTGATGTTGTTGCCACAAAGCGCTGTTCCGGCATTACCGGGGGCTATGAATAGCTTGTTGAGCAGTTTGCTTTTTGCAATTTGATGGGCGAATGCATGTTCTCTTCCGCCTGATCCTAAAATTAAAACGTTCATGCCTTGTATTTGAGGCGGCTAATTTACAAAGTTAGTTGGATAAAATTTTTGTTGATTAACGAACGATTATGTTATTTTTGCCCACAGTAATTTTAAACTTTATAATGTAACCCTTGTTGAAGAAAGTATGAAGAAAGCCAAATTTACCAAAGAAACCTACCTAAAGTGGTATCATGATATGTTATTGATGCGCAGGTTTGAAGAAAGAACCGGACAGTTATACATACAGCAGAAGATACGCGGATTTTGTCACCTATATATTGGGCAAGAAGCCCTGGTAGCAGGTGCCGAAAGTGCAATCACACCGCAAGATAATATGATTACAGCTTATCGCGATCATGCGCATCCGATAGGCAGGGGCATGCATCCAAAATACATCATGGCCGAGCTTTTTGCCAAAATAACAGGTTGCTCAAAGGGCAAGGGTGGTTCGATGCATTTATTCAGTAAAGAGCATAATTTTTTTGGCGGACATGGAATTGTTGGAGGTCAAATACCACTTGGTGCAGGTATTGCTTTTGCCGATAAGTACAAAGGCAACAGCAATGTAACACTCTGTTACATGGGCGATGGTGCTGTTCGTCAGGGAGCGCTGCATGAGGCATTTAATATGAGTATGCTATGGAAGTTGCCGGTGATTTTTATTATCGAAAATAACAATTATGCCATGGGTACCTCGGTGGAGCGCACTACTAACGTGCTCGACCTATACAAAATTGGTTTATCATATGAGATGCCATCCAAACAAGTTGACGGCATGAATTGCGAGACTGTTCATGAGGCCATTGCCGATGCAGCAGCGCATTGCAGGGCCGGAAAAGGACCTGTGTTGCTTGAAATGAAAACATACCGTTACAGAGGGCACTCCATGAGTGATCCTGCCAAGTACAGAACAAAGGAGGAGTTGGAAGAGTACAAAGCCAAAGATCCTATTGAGCAAGTGCTAGCTGTGTTAAAACAAAATAAATGGATTGATGAGAAAGGGATAGAGGAGGCAGAGGAAAAAGTAAAACAAGTAGTAGAAGAGTCGGTTGAATTTGCCGAAAACTCACCTTTTCCTGATGCAGAGGAACTGTATAAAGATGTGTATGTGCAAGAGGATTATCCTTACATTATGGATGGCTTTTAAGGAGCAATGATTGAATTGTGAATTGTGAATGTTTGAATTGTGAATTGTTGAATTATGAATTGGTGAATGTTAGAATTTTGAATTGTGAGTGGTATGATCAAATTGTATTTTATAAAATTTTAAAATAATAAACTGTAAATATTTAGAAGCATGGCAGAAATAGTTAGAATGCCCAAATTGAGTGATACCATGACCGAAGGTGTGGTAGCAAAATGGCACAAGAAAGTTGGAGATAAAGTAAAGTCAGGAGAATTGCTCGCTGAAATTGAAACAGACAAGGCCACCATGGATTTTGAATCCTTTTTTGATGGGGTGCTTTTACATATTGGTATTGAAGAAGGCAAAGGTGCACCAGTTGATTCGGTGCTTGCCGTGATTGGAAAGGCCGGTGAAGATTTTTCGGCTCTATTGAGTGGTGGTTCTGCGCCTGTTAAGGCCGCTGCGCTTGCTGCTGCAGAGGTGGCACCTGTTGCTGCTAGTCCGGTTGCTGCTCCTGTTGTTGCATCAAATTCGGCTGCTGTTGCGCATGAGGGGCGCTTAAAGGCCTCTCCACTGGCTAAAAAAATAGCACAAGAAAAAGGTATAGATTTGAGTAAAGTTCAAGGCAGTGGCGATGAAGGAAGAATTATTAAAAAAGATGTAGAGCAATATCAACCATCGAAGCAGGCAGCCGCTGCTGCATATACAGGAGTTGAAAGCTATACTGAAGAGCCGGTATCTCAAATGCGTAAAACCATTGCAAGAAGATTGGCTGAGAGTAAATTTTCTGCTCCACACTTCTATTTGAAAATGGAGGTTGAAATGAGCAATGCAATTGCAGCGCGTAAGGCAATTAACGAAGCATCTGCTGTAAAAATATCTTTCAATGATATGGTGGTGAAGGCCGCTGCAATAGCACTTCGTAGCAATCCTAAAATTAACTCTTCGTGGTTGGGCGATAAAATAAGATACAATCAACACATCAATATTGGTGTTGCCATGGCTGTTGAAGATGGTTTGCTAGTACCTGTTGTGAGATTTGCCGATAATAAATCATTGAGTCAAATTGCCGCTGAGGTGAAAACATACAGTCAAAAAGCTAAAGATAAAAAGTTGCAACCTGCTGATTGGGAGGGTAACACTTTTACCATCAGTAATCTTGGTATGTATGGTATTGATGATTTTACAGCTATTATTAACCCACCTGATGCATGTATATTAGCTGTGGGTGGTATTAAAGAAACTGCTGTTGTTAAAAACGGACAACTTGTTGCAGGAAATATCATGAAGTTAACGCTCTCGTGTGATCATAGAGTTGTTGATGGTGCTACAGGTGCAGCATTTTTACAAACACTTAAAAATTTGCTTGAGCAACCGGTGACCATGCTTGTGTGAAAAAAATAAAAACCTTTGGCGCGGGCATGCGTAAAATAATTGCGATGTTTAACTTATAATAATCTTGACTTATGTATGCCAGAGAATTAATTTCGGAAGATATCCCTCCACTAAAAACAAGTGATTCGGGAGAGCGTGCTTTAGCATGGATGGATGAGTTTAGGGTATCGCATTTGCCTATTGTAAACAATGTGGACTTTTTAGGGCTGATCAGCGAGAGTGACATTCTTGATTTTAATTCTGCCAGCGAACCTATTGGCGGGCATCAATTGAATTTAAGTCGACCATTTGTGTACGATTATCAGCACACTTACGATGTACTAAAAGTGATGTCGTCATTAAAGTTGAGCGTTATTCCTGTGCTGAACGAAAAGGAACA
>JBILUU010000011.1:0-18664 GCA_044370815.1 Bacteroidia bacterium | reverse complement strand
AATTGTTTAATTTGTATGGTTTGAAGCGCATTGCTAATTAACATGTTTTTGGCAATCACTTCGTTGTTTAATTTTACGGTAATCCTATCATTGTCTGCGCGATCCCAATCATTGAAAGTAATGTAAGCATTGGAATTTTGAAGCGACATGGTATCGGTATATTCCTCTGAAAGAGAGTCGAGCAAGGGCAGGGGCAATGGCGCTATTGGGCGGCAACTGTTACATTTGCTTAACAAAAAAAGTAAGCACAGCAATAAGCCAAAAAGTTGAAAAAATCTATACAAGCAGCCGCGCCAACCCCATGATGGTAATTGAGGTAGGACAGGTGTAGGAAGTGGTTCAGGACTATTAAATGTATTACTCACCATGTTGTTAGGCGAAACTGTGTTGGGCGCTAGGGGCTGTTTTGGACTTACTTTGGCAGGTCTAATGATTCCATAAAAATTACCTGTTAGTTGCCCATGTGTCTCATGTCCATCTTTGCCTGATTCACTAATTTGATAGTCGGTAATGACAACATCATAAAATTGTTCCTTACTGATGTAGTTAGGGCCATCTGCTCCCGATTGAAGAAATACATTCACATCACTCACAAAGTTTAATCTGATGGCATCGACTTCAAATGATGGTTTGAAACTATTGTCTGTGATGTGTGCTTTAGTAAGCATCGAGTTGGGCAGAATAGTTACCTCATAGGCCCTCTGATTGATCGCACCTTTAATACCATCAAACAGCTTACCTTGGTATGCTCCGCTGAATTGACCGCTGATATGTACTATTTGATCTCTCGCTATCAAGGTATTTATAATTTTTGATCGAGATAAGAAAATAACTCTTCTTCAGCAACTGTGGCAAAGGATTGCTTCTGAAGCGCGGTGTCAAATGGGGGATTTTTCATGCGTTGGTAAATGATGTCTGCTGCTTTACCTTGGCTATGAAACCGAATCAAATGTGTGTAATTGTGTAAGAAGCTATCGTAGGCGCTTTGAATCATTTTCTCCTCGTGTTTTGTTTTTGTAAAATCATATTCATGACTCAGTCGGGCAAATAAATATCTACCTATAATGGGCCCCATGAAAATGATATATAAAACAAATGTCATCAAATTGGCCCCCGGCATTTTACCGGTTAATAACCTAATACGCGAAATGATACCATCAGGCGCTTGGTTCAAAAGTAATATGTCATCAAGTGCATCTTTACACAAAAGCATTTCGAAGGCATAAATGAAAAAAAGAATATTGAGCGACATGAACGTGAGCTTGATGAAGGTAGCTATAACATTCACTTTCTTGATGGTATCGGTACAATAATCATAGCGATTAGAAGTGAGCAACGACAAGCGATAAAATATAAAAAGAAAGAAAGAAAAGATAGCGCCAACAATTGCGGCCTCTACTTCATTATTGGTAAGCAGGTATCCAACATAAGCATAGGAACAAAAAGCACAAACAGTAAGTAATAGTTGCACCAAACCGCACAGTGCTGCATACCTAATTGCTAAAGAATTGCTATTTGAAAAATAAAGAGGATCAAACGAAGCAACCCTCATTAAAAAATCACGCATTACCTTTTTAATTATGCCTGTTGAGCGTTTGAAGAATCTTCTGTTTGAATATATTTCTCGGGATGCGCATCAATATCAGACTTCTTGCTAATGATGTGTTTATCGATGATATGTTGCTTTATTTTCAATTCTGATTCTAACAAACGAATTTTCTCTTCCAACATTTTATCGGCAAGTAAATACACATCGTATTCTAATTCTGTTGCGCGATTAATTGGTTTGCCACTGCTATCTTTAAGATCAGAACCACCAATTAAATGACCTTTTTTCTGAACCCCATGACGAGCAATAATAAGCGCCTTGTGATTCTCGTCTAAATAATCGTAAGGGCTCTTAATCATCATCAATTTAAAGAAAATAGGGGCGAGCTCTATGGCCATAAATAAGAGTGTGATAAAAAGTGAAATCCAAAATCCTGCAATTTCATGCGCCAACTTTAATCGCTCTAACAATCCATCAAGTCCGTTTGCAACAGTAACATTTTGCATGAGCGCCTTCTCCTTTTCTGTAAGAATTGCCTTTCTCTTTTTTTCGGCATCGTTGAGTTTAGCGGCATTAAGGTTGTCAAATCGATTAAGCTCATCGTTAATCGCATCTAATTGACCTTTGAGCGCCTTTGATAAAGGACCATTACCGGCTCCAACACCATTTGCTTTTCCCATTAAATTGTCGGTGTACGCTTGTTCAGCTACCTTGATACGATCCACAATTTTTTGTCTTTCGGCAACAATTTTACCAAGGTCGCCTTCTACTACTTTAAGTCTTTCTTCAAAATTAGCAGTGGTGCGTTTTTCATATTCTTTTTGCAGTTCAAGCTGCTTCTCATATAACTTGGCATCAATTTCTGTTTTAAACATTCTTATTTCAACCGGCTTAGAAATGGTCAAGGCAATAACAGAACCCATCAATAATCGGGGAATTGCGTTCCAAAATTCAGTTAGTGTTATGGCATCGGTACCATCTCCTTTCCCTGTGGAGGAGATAATAAATCGGTCGAGATTGAAAATAATTAAACCCCAAAACAAACCAAATATAACCGAGAGCACACAGGTAAATACATCTATTTGATCTTTATCGATGGCATCACCCTTAGGTTGAAAAATGGTGTAAAAGGCATAACCTCCGGCAAGTGCTGCAAGTATGCCGGTTGCAAGCACAATACCTCCAAGGCAGAAGTATTTCACATGATCGGCATAGGTGCAATTCGCTAAAATTCTTTTGTCGGCTCCGGCACAGGTCCATAAAAATCTGGTAAATGCTCCCGGCATTTCAATTTTATCGTAGTTCGAATGTGCCAGGTAGTCGTGTGGGGTTTGATGATGTTGCATAATTGAATGATTAATGATTCTGAATCGACTTATTTAGTTTTTTTATAGTGTATTTTTTTCTTGCAAAGCGTTGAGCAGCTCATCATCTATAATGTGATCGTTTTTTATCTGCAACCCATATTGATGATAGGGTGGAAATTTTATTTCAAAGCCCCGCGGCCTAAATTCCTTCACTTTAATTTGCAATAGGTCACGCTCAATATGGTGATAATATGCACCGGTGCGTTGCTCATAGTTGAATTGTACCGGTTTGTATTTTTCATCAACATACTTTTCCTTAACCTCAAGTTGTATAGTCACCGTTTGTTTTGAAAATACTCCCCAAGCTTCAAGCGTAAATGTGCCCGTGTAATGCTTGGCATATAGTATTGGTGTTTGATGAAAAGTTACATTAATGCCGTTGATGCATACCTTATAGTAGTATCGCGCATCCCAACAAAGGTAGGCAGGCACACCTTGTATGAGGGCCTGTTGTAGACTTTCGAAATAGCCAACATTCACCTTGCGCCACCTAAATAAGCAATATACCAGAAGACCGAATTGCCGCATATACAGCCATGCGTATGAAAAGAACTTATTGAGCCCATTCACAAAAGGTGTTGCGATATCAGGAATTTTCAAAAGATAAATTTTATGGCCAAATATAAAAAATCATCCCTAAAAATTGGGACTTATTTTACATCGAAACTACTTTTTCCAATCTTGATTTTTTCTTAAATTGAATAGCAGGCGGTGCAGGTAGGTCAAACTTTGGGTTGCGTTCATCCCATTATCGGTAATGGTTTTTATCTTGCCATTGTCATAGGTAATGGTAAGTGTAGCTTGTTGCGCATCCTTAAGCCCGGGGTAATAAGAGGCATTAAGTTGTTCAAAATTCATATAGTTAAGTAGGTCTATGATTTGCTGATAATCCTTCTCCTTTATGATGGTACTATATGCCCCATCAAGCAACTTATCATCTACTCGATTGTCAGCAATGGCTTTTAAAGTTGCCTGTTTGGTGTCATCTATTTGCAACTCAAAAACAGCACATTTTCCATAACATATTGAAGTGCTATATGATATTTTAGTGATGCGATGTTTGGAGGGGAGGGGATTTTCATCAACAATTCCCCCGTACTTGTATACAAGGTAGTGCGTATCAGGTTGGCCTCCATTATTCTTTTTTTGACTGTATAAACGGTATCTGATTTTATTTTTATGGATATCGGCAATCATGCATTGATACATACCAGTTTTGATTGTTTCGATACGATAGCTGTTCGACTGAGCTAAAATCACAAGGATATTCCACTTGTCTGCAATTACAATGTCGCTGAGTCCGTTTTGGTCTATATCTGCGCGCATCCAATCGGGAGTTTGATTGCTTTTTCTAAGCTGCTTGCAAAAATCGTACATATCGGTTTGCATACTTGCAGGTTGAAAACGGAGTTTTGGTTCGATGCTGCGGATGAGGTTGAGTACTTCCTCGGTAGTTGTAATACTGTCGATATAGTTATATTTTCTAATGGGTTTATTCGCTGTTTGGGCAATGATTTCACTACTAAAAATCCACATCAATAAAATGGCAAGAAGGGCTTTCCCAATATTTGTTTGAGTAATCATGTGATTATATTTTAGCATCTTGGATATGAGTTTCATATTTTAACACCCATTACCAGTATATCATCCGTTTGTTCCATATCTCCGCGCCATTCAGTAATAAATTGATCTAAGTGTAAGCATTGATTATCCATATTTTTATCCTGAATACTCAAGAGTAACTCCTTAAAATTTTTCTTCATCAGTTTTTTGTCATTTTTACTAAATTGATCGGCATAGCCATCGCTAAACAAATATAAGGTGTCGCCATGTTCAAGTTGAAAGTGATGTGAAGTGAACGCATGCAGGTCATCGTTAATACCAATAGATTGTTTGTCTGCTTTGGTATCAATAATTGTTCCATTTCTGCAAATCCATAAGGGGTTGTTGGCTCCCGCCCATTTCAGTTCATTGGTATGCGTGTTGAGTGCGCATATCGAAACATCCATACCATCTTTGATACTTTCTTCACTTTGAGAAAAATTCTCGGCCACAATTTGGGCTGTTTTATCCAAAATTTGTGCGGGCTCAATCAATCCAAATTCTCTTACCGCGCGATTCAAAGCATTGTAGCAAACAACTGATACCAACGCTCCCGGCACACCATGACCGGTGCAATCACAAGCAGCAAAAATGATAATGTTCTCAGAAACATGATATTGAGTTTGCTCATTGATTTCGGCATTGTTCTGCGACATCACAGTTTCCATCCAGTAAAAATCTCCCGCCACAATATCCTTTGGCTTATAGAGGATAAAAGAATTTTTCAGGTATGACCTAATTATTTTTTTTTGCGGCAATATGGCGCTTTGTATCAATAATGCATACTCAATGGATTCTGTAATTTCTTTGTTTTTTGTTTCAAGAAGCTGCTTTTGCTTTACAACTTCAGCGGTACGCTCGGTTACCTTTTCTTCAAGCAAGGTATTTTGATTAGAAAGTATTTCCTGTTTTTCCTTTTCACGGGCAAGGTTGAGCATCGAGAGCTGTTCTATCTCCTCCAATTGTTGAATGAGTTGGTGTTGGTTAAGTCCATTACGTTTTCCTGATATCACACCAATAATCATAGGAAACAGTATAAAAGACATGGTTACTGCTTTATCAAATAATGCACTGTTTTCGGCATATGTACCTGAAAATAACAGAATTAAAAAGAATACAATCCATGCCACAAATCCGTAGGTAATATACTTTACTTCCCATTTTTTTTGAGTGCCTCCTTGAAAGAGCAAATAAATACAGATAAACAGGTTGTAAACAATATAAGAGAGATTGATGAACATAAAAACAAACCAAAGGTTTGTGTATGGGAAGAAAATTTGAAGCAGTGAATAGAGCAGGAGAGTGGCAGTAATGAGGAACAGCGGCCACTGTTTTCTTTCCTTCTCGCTGAGCACCAACGACAAAAAGCAAGCTAAAAAATGCATGGCATAGGCATTGCAGAAAGAGACAAGATTACTAACATAAACCGGTATGTATAAATAATCGATACCTATTTCAATAGCAATACAAATACAAAACAGTGAAAAGTATAAATTTTCTTTCAACTTTTTAAAGTAAATAAATTGGGTAAACAAAATGATGCCAATGGCAAGGTAGAAAAATAGTACCGATATGCCTTCCATGTCTGATGAATGCTGTGTTTTATCAGATTCATCTTTGTGATTTAAGCTCAGAACATCAATTGACTCTGATGAGTCAAAGTCAAAAAAACGTGGTGAAACCTCGGCCTCAATACTCATTGTTTTTTCTGAAATATTGAAATAGATATTCTTTTCGTCTATTCGATTATTTCGTTTTAAGTAATTTATTTTTGAAGGTAAATCGGTTTCAAAAAGCTTTCTTCCATTTAATTTCAGGCTTGTTTTTGCAAAGGTGTAATATTGCAATACAAATGTTTTTCCTATTAAAAATGAATCAAATTCGAAGGTTTGCTTCAGTATAATTCGGTCGGCAACTTCCGGAAAGGAAACCGTATCGGGACTGCAAGATAGATAGGTGCCAATTAGTTTATTGCCCTGGTAGGCATAAGTGTCCCACACATAATGCTCAAAAATATTAACGGTTTCAATCGTATCGGTGCTTTTGGGTTTAATTCCTATAAACTTAACCTTCACATGAGCAAAGCCCTCAGATAAAAAGATGAAATATGAAAGTAAAAATAAGGTATATAAAAATCTTGGAGAATAAATCATGAAGTATTGGTTTTTTGCGGTAGTATGGGCAAATGTAAGTATATAGTCACAACAAAAAAGTAATTTTTCGAGCATTCGAAAATAAATAAGGATAATACAGATGTAAATTGTATTATTGTAGCATTATTAAACATTACAATTATTGATCAGCGCCACTCAAAAAAAACTCAATTGTATTTATGAAACCATTCCTAAAAAAGTTTTTAGTGCCTGCAATTGTTCTAGCAACACCTTCATTACTATTTTCCTTATACAATCTCACACATTATGAGCAAATACAAGCTGCAGGCGTATTCAAATATATGACTTGGGTTGATTTTGTTTTAACGCTATCAATTATGTTATTCTTTGTAGGAAGATATCGTAAATCATCGACTGAGGAGGGGGTTTTTACTTTTAAAAAGATTTTTAGTCACGCATACAGAATTGTTGTGGTATGGGCCTTATTTGCCTTTTTGGCCTCTATGGTAATCAGCTACACTTTCAAAGAGGAAACCAAGAAACTGAGTGAAATAACACTTGAAATACAGATTAAGGAACTAACCAATAAAAAAGGAGCTATTACTGCCAAGGAGAAGCAAATCTTCGACCGAACTCGTGAGATTGTAAGCAATCCTTTAACATCATCATTCTCCTACTCTTTAGCAATATTGTTCACAGGGATCTTACATTGCTTGATTGTTTCAGCAGTTTACAAGCAAAAGGCATCATAGAAATAAGAGTTTTATTTACTTTTCCGGCTATTTCGGTTATTTGAATAATCTCAGCATATAACTCAACAGAAACAAATATCTTATTCAATCCAAATGATTAAAAAAATTATTCTTCCAGCATTTTTATTAGCACTTCCAAGTATTGTGTTCACTACTGTAGAGCTTTTTTATTTAAATGCTTCTCTCATGACTCAGCAGTATTCAAGGTATTTATCTATACTCAATATTGCTCTTGGTATTGGGTTGATGTTTTTTACCTTAAATAGGTTTAAAAAAAATGATGCCAACGGATATGCTTCTTTTAAAGCGCTTTTTAGCTATGGCCAGAAGGTTGTGCTTGTATGGGCATTAATTGCCGCAACCGCAATTTCTGTTATTATTAAAACCAATGAAAAGGCCCTTAATGAAATCATCGATAAAAGCGTGAAATTTCAGGTAGAGAATATCAGCGATAAATCAGGTCATATTTCGGCCAAGCAAAAAAAAACTATGGATCAAATGGTTGCCATTCAAAAAAATCCGATATCACTTTTCGTTATCAATCTTGTACTGATATTAATTCTTGGAACACTTTATAACTTAGTGGCATCAGGCATTCTTAAATCACGCAAGCCAACTGTTGCGGAATCACAGCAAACATCGAGTTCTTGAATAATTCGGTAAAAAAAAGCAAATGAAAGTTCTTTGAATCAGATCTTGCTTGCTATCGAATTAGGCAAACTATCAACCACTTTTCGGCCAATCCTTCAAAGTAAAATAGAGGATCGCCATACTGATTTTTGCTTTTTAAAACATTGCCATCAACATAGTACAAAGGGTCACCATATTCGTTTTTGCTCCTAATGGTTTTTCCATCAAAATAATACAAAGGATCGCCATATTGATTTTTGATTTTTACTGTATTGCCATCTAAGTAATAAAGCGCATCTCCGTATTGATTTTTTTGTCGAATGGTCTTGCCATCAAAGTAGTATAAAGCATCACCATATTGGTTTTTAGAACGCAGTGTTTCTCCATCTGCAAAAACATAAGCATCTCCGTATTGATTTTTATGACGAACACTTTGGGCCGTGCACATGCCATAGGCACTAATCAAAACTAAAAAAATATAAGAGATTTTTTTTACCTTAATCAATCTCATTAAGATTGATGTCACTATTTTTAGGTTAAAAAAACACTGCTCTTTCATAAAGCATTAAAATTGTTAACCATTAGTTAATGGTAAGCCTTGAATGATCAATTGAATCTACAATAGACTTAATACTTGCTAAATCCCATGGCTTTTCCAAAATAGCATCGATACCGTATTTTTCCTCGAATTCGTTTATGGCCTTGGTATCTGCTTGGCCGGTTAATATAATTTTCTTTACTGATGGATAAAACTCTACAGCATGCTTCAACACATCGGTGCCTTTGTAAGAATCAATGTTAAAGTCAGAGATAACGAGCGCTAAATCCTCTCCTTCATCGTGCAGCTCTTTTATTAGTCCAATAGCCTCTTCGCCAGAGGAGGCCAATTCTAATTTATGATCGGAAGATATAATTCGAGTTAGTTGAATTTTTAACGATTCTAAAATAATAAATTCATCATCAACCAGTATGATTACTTTGGGTTTAGACATTTTCAGAGAGTTTGTTTATAAATTCAATCAACGATTCTTCCTTCCAAGGTTTTTGCATTACCCTTAAAACAATATTTTTTTTGATCAAGTCGAGCCCCTGCTCTTCTGACATATGACCTGTTAACATCAAAATATTTACATTTTTTATTTTTGACTTCAGCATACTGGCAAATTCCTCTCCATTCATGCCGGGCATCATGTAATCAGAAATTACCAATAACAAACTAACATCCTCATGCATTAATTCATCAACTACCTCTAGCGCCTCTTGAGGATTATCGGCATAATCAAATATGTATTTATGACTGAAGTTCTTCTCAATTTGTATTTTTATTGAATCGAGAATGATTTTTTCATCATCTACGGCAAGTATAGCAAGTTTTTTCATGAATAATCTGTTGATAGTTTATACGCGATTATTTTCATGGTTTGGCGTAGTTAAAATTAAATTAATGGTAGTTTAATTGTAAATGTAGTAAAATTATCATCACTTGTACAAAAAATTTCTCCTCCATGTTTCTCAACAATTTTTCTTACAATGTTTAAACCTAGTCCTGTGCCTTCGCCTCTTCTCTTTGTTGTAAAAAACTCATCGAAAATTCTTACAATTATATCTTTCGGAATTTTAGGCCCGTTGTTACTTAACGAGATAAGGTGTGCATTATCCTGCCGTTTGTAAACAATTAAAATCTCGCAATGAGTTTGACATGCTTGCAGGGCATTGTTAATAATATTTAGCCAAACTTGCGAAAGTTCATCTTCATATCCCGAAATTTCCAAATCTTCAGGAATAGAATTGATGATAGTTGCCTTGTTTTTTATTTTATTCCATAGCAGGGTAACCACATTATTGATGTTGTCACTCAAGTTGAAAAGATGTTTTTGATTTTGACTTGAATTGTATGAATAAACCCCTAGTGCTCTGATAATTCGTGCTCCCTTTACTGCACCCTCATTGATGGTTCCCATCGAGCGCTTAATATTAATCAGCACTCTTAGGGCCTTTAAAATTTGATAAAAATTACTCTTTGAAAGCAGTAAAATTGTTTCTGCATTGAGCGAAACAATACCAATCTCAACCAGCAATCTGGCGGTATCACTGTAATTCAAATGCTCGGGTAGTTGTTGTTGAATTTCTTCCGTCAACTTCTTGGTATATCTTCTTTGTTCGAGCGTAGTATATTTGGGCAGTTGATGGAATTGATTGTAAAGGCCAATTACTGTTTTTAAATCATCATTTGATAAACTAATCAAGTGTTGAAGTAAATCATCTGAAAATAGGTAGTTGAGGTTGTCAACCGATGCTTTAATAGCCCCTAAAGGATTATTAATCTCATGAGCAATTCCCGATACTAAAACCCCAATAACAGCCATCTTTTCCTTCTTTACAACTTCTTCTTGTGACTGTTTCAACTGAGATATGGTAAATTCTAAATCTCTTGTTTTTTCGGCCACACGGGCTGCTAGTGTTTCATTCATTTGAATGATTTCTTTCTGCTTATCTTCAATTTCAAGAATGTAATTGTTGATGAGTTTTTCTTTGGCTTTTCGGTCGCTAATGTCAATCTCAATAGCCATATAACCCTCTGGTTTACCTATTTCATTAATGATTGGCTGAATATATAGTTCTAACCAATAAGTATGGCCGCTTTTACCTTGATTTTCAATTTCAACCTTAAACTTTTTTAGGTTGCGCAAATTTGTATTAATGGTCTCAATTGTTGACCTGTCGGTGCCTCGGTATTGAAACATTTTGGGCGTGTTGCCAATAATTTCCTCACGTGTATAGCCGGTCATTTTTGTAACACTATCATTTACCCAAATAATTTTTCTATTGATGTCGGTAATGATAATACTTGTGGAGGAGTCGCGCACGGCATGCGAAAGTGTATTTACCTCCGCCTGCGCCTTCTTTTGCTGTGTAATTAATTGTATGATACCTGATAGCTGGTAGTCTTTCGATTGTTCATCAAACTTACGATTTCCGCTTATAAATAGCCACTTGTTAAAGTTATTGTTTGAATCATAAATGCTCGTTTTAACTTCAAAGCTAAAGCTTCCTTCAACTTTAGCATAAAAATTTTCGTTCAAAATGTGTTTGTAATCCTCATCAATGATTTGCACAAGGTCTTTGATGCGATAATATTTTGTTGCTGATAAATTCAACAATAAAATCAAATTCTCAGAAAAATCAATTTTATCTCTGTCAATCCAACAGTTAAAATACCCAAGTGATGCAATTGCTTGGGCTTCATTGAGCATCATTAATGTTTCATTCAAACTTTTAGTTCTTTCATTTATCTTAAATTCCAAGTTTGCCAATAGGTTGCTATTTTCATCTCGCTGAGCAATTAAGGTATCTTTCAAACTAATCAATGCGCCTTGTAACTCAGCAATTTCATCCTTACTGTTAAAACTTGCTTGCTTAAAGGAGTTAAAATCTCCTGCCTGTAAAATTTTAGCATTTTTAATTGCATTTTTAATAGGATTGGCAATGGTTTGTGCAAGAAAATAAAACACAATGATGATCAACATCATCATTCCAATAAGCAGTACGTATAACGAAACATTGTTCTCTTGTACTTCCCTCTCAACCCTTTCTTTGCGAAGTCCAATAATAACTTTTCCTTTTATATTTTTTGTTTTTACAAAAGTTTGTGCAACAATAAATTTAGATTGTTTGATATTGGGATAACCTGTTTGTTCATCACCTATTTGCGCGAATATTTGCTCCCCGTTCCCAACAGAATCGCCCAAAACAAGGTACAAAAAGTCGAATTCATCTTTACGATTTTTGTAATATTGAATCGACTTATCAAGCTGTTGAAAGTTATCGTCTTCAAGCGATAACTCTACACCCATAGCAATGTTCCTACTTAATTCATTTAATTCAAGACTCCGATATTTGATAATCGATTCTTTTTGTTTTTCGGGAAAATAATAGATGACCACCGAAAAAAGCAGCAGTATTACAACTGAATAGTAAAGCCATAGCTTAGCTGATAAACTATCTGAAATTTTTTTCATGGATTTATATCCTTGAATTTAATTAGGAGATCGTTGGCCAACTGTTTATTTTTCATATTAATAATTCCTATTGCTCCCTTGTTTGCTTTTACGAAGGCAATTGTTTCTTCATCTGTCATAAAAAAGTTAGGTGGATCCACACGCCCTTGAAAAATTAACGAAAGCCAATATTTTTGCATTCCCGTAACGTTGGTTTTAAAAATAGCTTGTGCAACGTCAACAGCGAGTTCCGATTTGGGAGAAGGGAGTGAAATAACAACCTTTGTGCCATTCGGCCAATAGTTTTTTTCACCCCTTAAATAGGCATTAACTTCCTTCTTCTTTATTGAATTGTTAACCGTTTCGTTTACAATTACAAGATAAGTATCGTTGCTCTGTGCAAACAAGTTATGGCTTGCAGCTAAGCAAAGCAACAACCCTAGGTATTTGTATATTATTTTATAAACCATAAGACAACTGTATTTTAAATTCATAACTGTTGTCATTTAAACCGTGCCCAATCGCATGTGATATACTGTGCCCGGTGGATATAGCAGCCAAGTGTACTTTAATATTTATTTGATGCGAAATCTCATATCGCATGCCAATTAGCAGCCGATTTAATTCCAGGGGACCCACGTGTACATCATTATTAGCCGTTTTCATATGATCGAAACTGATGTAGGGCACATACTTACCTTTTATTCGATAACCCGCATAGGCATATAAACTAAAATTTTTGGCGGTTCCCAGGGTATCACTACCCGATAAATTATACACTGTTTCATTCAAAAATTCAAACTTGTTGGAAAAGTAAGCAGCAGAAAAACTAAATAATTGATAGCGAATATTGCCTTTGTATATTTTGCTCTGCATTTGATGAGAAACAGAGGAATGTCCGCTGTGCACGCCCGATTGGTTATTCTCTATAAAGTCGTAATAATATGAAATTTGAAACTTGGTATAATCAAATGGCTTAATATGAAGAGATGTTAGAAAAGACTTATTAAAACCTAAGTTGCTGAAATCGGTTGATGAAATTCCATTGCCGCTAACAATATCATAACCAAATTTTTGCTCGCCCAAATTTTGACCTTGTAATCTAATTCCTGTGGTGTGCAATGGAATCAAATACGAGAATGCTAATGGGCGGTCAACTGTTGGGAAAAATAATCTGCCATGATGGTAAACATCATTCCAATGGTTTAGAGGTGTATGCATCTTGCCTGCAACAATACTATGATTTCTGAAATAGTCATATTTTATTTGCATCCTTTCAACGCTGGGCGCAAATAGGGTAGTGGTTTTGAAATCAGGTCTGATAACACTTTCACCCAAAAATGAAACCTCCTCAGTTATTTTAGAGTTGAAAAAAAAGTCTTGCTCGCCCAAACTAAAAAACGAATTATTGCCATTGGGCATTTTATCGAATTCATACTCTAAATGACCAAAAAAATTAATTTGTGTTTTTTTTGAATCACTCTGTGCTTGCACAGCTGAATAAAAGGTAATTGGTATAAGCCAACATAGTAGTAAATTCCCTAAGAGATGTTTTTTCATTGTTTTGAAAAATATATTTTTTGGTTTAACTAGTTTTAAACTGTTCAATTAATTTAGGTAAAAAAATCAAGAAGCGTGTTTTATTCTCATCGCTGTGGCATTCAATCTTGCCTTGATGTTTTTCAATTATTTTTTTTACGATGTTCAATCCTAGTCCGGTTCCTTCTCCACGTTTCTTTGTAGAGAAAAATGCATCAAATATTCTTGGAACAATCTCTTTGGGAATGGCAGGCCCGTTATTGGATATAGATATCTTATGCATCTCATTTTCTTCGGTGTAGTCTATCCATATTTTACATTTGTTATCAGCTGCTTGCAATGCATTGTTCATGATATTAGTCCAAACCTGAGATAATTCATCAGCACTGCCGCTAATCATGATCTCTTGCGGAACGTTGTTCTCTACATAAGCACTGTATTTTATTTTATTCCAAAGCAAGGTAATAACTGAATTAAAGCTTTCATGTAATTTAAAATGACTTAATTCTTGGTCAATATTACCATGTGAAAAGGTATTGAGGGCCTTCACCACCGAACCTGCTCTATTCACGGCAAGTCCCACTGTGCTCACGGCTTTAAAAATATGAATAAGATACTGTGCAAACAAAAATACCTCTTTGCTGTGCTTGTGAACAATAAATTCGGAAAGCTTTGTAATATGGCTCTGTAAACCCAATTCTATGATTACGTTAGCATAAAAACTTTTATTCTCTGTATGAGGAAAATAATTCTCTAAATGGTTAAGCGAATCTTTTTGTAGCTTTCTGATATCTCGGGTTGTAGTGGCAATAGAATCAACATTACGCATGGCAAAAAGACTAAGTCCTAATTGAATTACATCGGGTGATACGTGTTCAATTGCGTTAAGGAAAGATTCGGTAAAAATTTTATGTAGGTACTCATTAGATGCCTTAATAGCTCCAAGCGGTGAATTAATTTCATGCGCAATGCCGGCAATTAACATACCTAAGGTAGCTAATTTTTCTCTTTCAACAATTTCCGATTGCATGGTTATAATTTGATCCATGTTCTCTTTCAGCAATGTATTTTTTACTTCGAGCTGTTTCTGTGACTTTTTTAAGTCATTCGTTTCACAAGCCAACACAATAATATCTGCTACCGAGTTGCAAAAAGCAACTGTATCGGAATCAAACTCTTTTTGAATCTCAAAAAATTCGCAGCAAAGCACACCTATTGATTGATTGCCTTGAAGCAGCGGTATATCAATCATACTCGAAATGTTGAGTGGCCTTAAATAGCTTTCCGCAAATTCAAAAGTGGCTTCATGTTTAGTTGCTTCAAGTGCTAATACAATTTGCTTGCTCTTAAGGGCTTTGAAATAGGCAGGTGCCACATCGCAACTTATTTCCATTCCTTTGGCATAACTATCGCTGTTTAATAAATAAACATGCTCTGTAATGATTGATGTCAAATCATTTTTAGATAGCCAAATGGAGCACCTATTGCATCCAATTGTTTGGGCAACCACTTTGCTTATAGATCTGAATTTTTCCTCTAAGGTGTAGTTGTCGTTTAATTTTCGGATGATAGTTAAACTCTCTTGTTGTTTTATGAATAAAGCAATTTTAGTTTTTTCATCTTTTTCCTTTAATCTAATTTGTGTGATATCGTGAAGATATAAACGTAATGAATTAAATTGATCGTTATAGAATAAATTGCGTTCAAATATTTTTCCATTAACCTCAATTTCTATTCTTTCTTGACTACCTTTTTGAAGCTTGTTTTTATCAATTTTTAGGGTTTGAATCAACTTGCTTTTTTGAAGATTCTCATCGCTAATTTCGAACAAACTTTTTGCAATAGGATTTAAGTATATAATATCTAAACTATCTAATGAAATCTCAATTACCGGATTAGGATTTTGTTCGGGAAAAAGTGCTAATCGTTTTATTTTTTGAACAGAGTTGTTGATTCTTTCTTCTAATGTGGAGTTTACCTTAATAAGTGTATTTTTTGCCTCCTCCAACTTTTTATTTTTGTCAGTAATCAACAAATTAAGTTTTTGTGAATCTTGTAGCCCTCTGGTGGCAGATTGCTGCAAGAACAAATACTCTGCAATGTAATCATGTTTTGGAAAGTTGGTAATATTAATGTGGTAATTGGTGATAGGATATAGTGTATTGATAACAGGCACTGCAAAAATAAAATAGGAGTTTGCATCGTTTCTTTTTACTGTACACTTAAACTTGTTTTTTTTTTCTAAGCTCTCGAAGAATAAAAGTCGGTCGTGTATGTCTGTTTGATCGAGTAACTTTTTGGAGTTGAAAGCGGACACCCAGGAAAAGAAATTCGCGAAAGGTTTTCCCGATGAAATTTCCGCGAATACTTTTTTATAATTTACACCAAGTGAAATAATATTGTCTGTATCATCTAGCTGGATGTAGTATGGCGAAATGAAATTAATGCTATTGGTTAAATTTTCCTTTTCTTTAGAAAGCTTGCTGTTGAGTTGACGCTGACTAATCAGATGCATCACCTGCTTTGAAAGTATTTTCAATGAATTTATTTGTCTGTCATCAAGCTCTCTTGGTTTGGTATCTACCGTGCAAAGTGTTCCTAAGGCAAATCCACTTTCGTCAACCAAAGGCATACCTGCATAAAATACAATATTTGGATCACCTGTTACCAAGGGGTTGTCGCAAAATCTTGCATCTTTTCTGGCATCGCCAACAATCATCATTTCTCCGGGCTTTTGAATAGCATGCGAACAAAATGAAACCGATCGATCGGTCTCATTTACCGAGATACCAATTTTTGATTTGAAATACTGTTTGTTGGCACCAACAAAACTAATGAGTCCAATAGGGGTTCCACAGATTTCAACGGCTAATTTTACGATCTCATCTAAATCACTATCTTGATGAGCCAAATGATTGTCATAGTCAAATAATGCATTTAGCCTTTGTTGTTCATGCAACGAAAGCCCTTCGGGTAGACCGCTTACTTCCATGTTATGCTAAAAACATCGCAATCATTTTGTGCATCTTTATGCACAATCTGTTTAACCTCGTAATCGCTTAATTTAAATCGTTGACAAAGTCCTATAAGCAACCCATGCACCATAGGGCATAGGCCTGCACGCTTTGACCTATATTCTAATTGAATAGAATTTTCTGTTTCGTTTCTTGTTGAAAACTGGGGGGCAACCAAATCAGGCATGATGTTATTCACTCGTTGATGCAGCATATCCAAATTGTTCAAAAACTCGGTAAAAGTATCACCTGATAAACTTAGCATATCTCCGTATCCCTCATTTGCGGTGTACAATATCCAGTATTCTCCAAATGCCTGCATCACCACTGAGGCATCAGCGCCAAGTACTTTTGATGCATTCTTAACCATGTTATAGGTCAGTTCATCTGGATAGGTTTGAAGTCCAATGAAAAAATCATCCTCAAAATTTGATAATTTTTTAATTTCAAGCCATTTGTCTTCGCCAAATTGTGTGCTTATTAAATCCTGAATGGCTTTGTTCACTAGTCCGTACATAATATATTAGTTGTTTAATTTTAAATGATTATTGATACTGAGCTGATAAGGATTTAAACCAATGAGCAGGATGTCATCGGTTTGCATATGGGTACCCTGCCATTTTCTTAAAAAAAGTTCTAACTCAGTTTCAAGCAAATCAGCGGGCATGTCTTTTGTTGAATCTAAAAATTCAAGCAGTCTTTTTTTCATCAACTTTTTTCCATTGATGCCGCCAAATTGATCGGTGATGCCATCTGAGAAAAAGTAAAAGAAGTCGTTGGTTGAATAAGGAATCTTATACACAGGAATATCGCTCTCCATATCAAACACATCACCAATACTTTTTCCTCTGATACTGTAATAGTTATGTTTCTGTGCTTTTGAATCGAAATGTATAAAAGGACGCTTTACACCGGCAATTTCAATCACCGATTCTTCGGGAGAAACTTTAAAAATAATCAAGTCAAGTCCATCTCGCAGTGTAGTATCACCCTCTTTACGAGCTAAACTTGAAATTACCTTCTTATTGATTCTATCGATAATTAATCGCAGGTCTGAAAATTTTCTAGTTTGATTATTAACAATTTCGTGGCAAAGTACCGACAATAAAGCTGCCGGAATTCCGTGTCCGGTGCAATCGCCAATACCACCAAAAATTTGCAAATGTTTTTTCTTGAACAGCAAAAATGGGAAGTCTCCGGAAATGGTATCTTTTGGACGGTTGATGTACACGCACTTATTAAAAATACGCTTCATCTCGTTCTTCTGAGGAAAAAGCGCTTTTTGTATTTTTTCGGCATAACGAATAGAATCGTTGATGGTATTAACCGAGTCTATTAAATCCTCTAAATCTTGCGGCATTACCGGCTTTGCCAAAAAACCTTTCATTTGGTTGTTAAGTGCTTTTCGCAGATTGCTCTCTTCGGTATTTCCGGTTACATATAAAACCGGTATCTCATTTATTTTATGGATTTTCTTCATGGTTTCAATTCCATCAAGCGAAGTCTCAAGTCTAATGTCCATTAAAATTAAGTCGGCATCGTGCTCCTTAAAAAACTCAACTGCATCCTCTCCATTACTGAATGCAGCAATCACCTCATGTCCCATTTTTTCAATGTACTGCTTGTGTAATTCTTGTATCAGAAAATCATCTTCAACAATAACAATTCTTTTTTTCATATTTTTATACTTGTTCAAAATCAAATGATAGATGGAATTTATCTTGTGTGTTTAAATTAAAATTAGCTTTGCTCTGCTTGAGCACATTTTTTATCAGTTTCAACCCAAACCCTTCTTTGAAAGTTGAGTTGGGGCTTGTATCAAAGCCGTGTCCGCTGTCATGGTATGTGATGTAATATCTTCCGTTTTCAAGTTTAAGTGAAATGCCTATTTCAACATAACTATCTTTGGCAGCATACTTTAAGCTGTTGGATAACAATTCCCCTAACATTAATCCTAAGCTAATGGCTCTGCTCAATTCAATTTTAACTTGTTTGTCGAATTTTAATTGAAATTGTACGTTAAGTTTAAGAGCAAACTTATATATTTTGGCATGTTCTTGACAGAGTTCAGTAAAGTACTCGTCAATGGAAATACTGCT
>JBILUU010000205.1:0-5588 GCA_044370815.1 Bacteroidia bacterium | reverse complement strand
AAATTGGGATTCAGATTTCTATTGGAAATCCTAAAAATAATGAGCAAGAAACAAGGAATAATAAATGACAAATAATAAAGGTATCAAATTCTCCTTTGGTCGGTGTTCCGCCACCGACCAACTAGTAATCATCGCTGTCTACCAAACTGTCCAGCCGCCTTCTACTTTCATGTTGTCGCCTGTTACGTAACTCGAAGCATCGCTCAATAAATAAATTAAAGCACCTGCTACTTCGTGGTTATAACTCAAACGCTGTAAAGGCGAAAAGTTGGCAAAATTCTTTTCAAATTGTTCTTCATGGTTGTTCCAAACGCCATGTGGGGTAATCATATTTACACGCACACCTTTTGCTGCCCAATAGCTGGCCAAATATCTTGACAAAGCATCAACACCACCTTTAGAAGCGCTGTACTCTGCCGGGCAACCTAAACTAGTGCCTTTGTATAAATTTTGATTGGGCGCCACCATACTATACGTGGAAGGAATATTGATAATGCTGCCTTTACCTTGCTGCGCCATATAAGAACCTATAATCTGACAGGTTAAAAAAGTGCCTTTCAAATTAATTTCTACAACGGTATCCCAGTTCTCATCTTTAATTTCTTCGAAGGGAACAAACTTTAAATGCGTTTTATTTTGATGGCCGTTTACCAAACCATCAATGCGGTTAAAGGTGCTGAGCACAGTGCTTTTAAGCTTTTCTATATCTTCGCGTGAACTTACATCAATAGCAATACCCAACATTTTTCTGTTGTGTCTTTCTGATAATGTTTGTGCAAATTTTTCGGGTGCTGCTAAAGCAATATCAGCTACCACTACATGTGCACCATATTGTGCTACTGCCTCGCAAAAGGCACGTCCAACAAGGCCACAAGCACCGGTGATGATAATTACTTTATCGGTTAATTCAAATTTCTTTCTGAAATCTATTTCAAAGGGATCGGTTGTTCTGGTTACTGACATAAACGATTTTTAATTAAATATATTTTCTAAAAACTGGTTTAATAGGCTCACCTACCAAAAACTTTTCATAACCTTCATCAATAGCTTTTTTCATGATAGGCAAGCTGTCGCTCATGGCTTCTACAATAGTGTTTACATGCTCTTCTTTATGGCTGTAATTCGGACAAAATATTCCTTGAAACAATATACCACGCTTAATCAATTCTTGATGAAACAAGGTACGCAAACCAAAATTGTTATTGCCTTCATTATCAAAATAACCAATGGATGCATGCCAGTTAAATTGCAGGTTGCGTAAATTGTTTTCTAATTTATGTTCAGCAAATAAAGCTTTTGTTTTATCAATAAATAACTGACCCATGGCCTGATTGTGTGCCAACACATTGTGTTTTTCAAATTCATCCATGGTTGCCAATGCCGCGCCAATACTGCATGTTTCGCCACCGTGTGTGGTACTTACTAAAAATAATTTTTCGGCTCCTTTTTTTCTGATGCCACCTAATTCCATCACTTCTTTTTTACCTGTTAAACAGCAAAAAGAAAAGCCATTGGCAATACCTTTGCCCCAGGTGGCCATATCAGGCTCTACACTATATTTTTTTAATGAACCAGGATAGGCAGTTTTGTAACCAGTAATCATTTCATCCATGATCCAAAGGGTACCGTTTTTGTGTGCTAAATCAATGGCATCTTTCAAGTAATTATCTGGTAACACATTGTTTTTTTCGGGCTCAGAAATTACACAAGCAATTTGATTAGGATACTTGTCAAACAACTCACGCAACGAATCCATATTGTCAGATGTATAAGTTACTGTAAGCGCTTGAATATCGCTTGGAATGCCGCTTTTTACATCAGTTGAACCTATAAACCAATCATCGTAACTATAAAATGGATGATCGATAGGGCGTGCCACTAATTTTCTTCCTGTATAAGCTCTGGCAATTTTAACAGCCGCTGTGGTCACTACAGAGCCGTTTTTAGAGAACTTAATCATATCGTGAATGCCTACTAAATTTAAAAATCTTTCTGCCACTTCCATTTCAATGGTAGAAGGACGAGAAAAATTATTTCCTTTGTATAACTCCTGCACCACGCGGTCAACCACAGGTTTGTAGGCATGCCCTAAACTTACCGAGGCTAAACCACTTAAACACTCAATGTATTTGTTGCCATCTGGATCAAATACAAAACAACCATCGCCATGCGTAATAGCAGCAGGGGAGAGGATAGGAAACTGATCATCTCCTTTTGAATAGGTATGTGCACCACCAGGAATTAAATCATGAATACGTGCTCTGTATTCATCAGATTTTTTAAAGTTGGTAATCATTTTTTTGTGTGCTTGAATTTCCATTATTTTACAATTTTGTCGTTGGCAATAGTTTTTTGAAAGCCACTGTTGGCAATACTTTCTTTGTTTTTTTCTGAAATTTCAGGATGTGCTTTTAAGAGTGCTGTAACTTCTTCAATACCAAAATCAGGTGTATTTTTTAATGCCTCAAAAATGGCAGCCACTGCCTCAAAATCTTGGGGTGAATCAACACTCATTTTATAAGTATAATCAGCACATGATTTTTTCCAGCCGCAAGAAAATTGCCCACTAAATTTAATGAATGGGGTAACATGTTCCCGCTCTGAAAGTAGTTTGGCTTCTTTCCAGGCAGTGCACAAACTCTCATAAGTAAACACTTCTACATCAAAGCCATCTTCTAAAAAATCGGGCTCGTTGTTAGAGTTTGAAAAGTAATCCTTCCCCGACTTTAAAAATTCAGCAACCACAAAGTCAACTACTTTATGCGAATGTAGAGGACAATCAGAAGTCAGTCGCACCACTGTTTTTACATCTTGGTATTTTAAAGTAGCTTGATAAAAACGGTCCAACACATCCCAATCGCTCCCTCTTGAACAATCATATCCCTTGTCTTTGCATAGTGCTTCTATAGCATCATCTTCGGGGTTGCTGGAAGTGGCAATAACAATTTTGTCAATAAGTTTTGAGGGCTTGATACGCTCTATTAAATTTTCGAGGATGCTTTGATGATTTATTTTTTTAAGCACTTTTCCGGGAAGGCGTGTGCTACCCATACGGGCTTGTATAATGGCTAAAATCATGCTTTCAATTCAGATGCAAATAATCCCATGTAGTGTTTATCAATATAATTTCCATTGCTCCAAATATGTTGGCGCAATGTGCCTTCGTTTACAAAACCTAATTTCTCGTAAACCTTTATGGCACCCGTATTGTGGGCGTAAACCGCTAGTAATATTTTTCTGATGTTTAATTGTTGAAAGGCATATTGAATAGTTAATTTACAAACCTCTGAACCAATCCCTTTGCCCCAAAAATCTTTTTCTCCAATCAAAACACCAAGCTCGCAAGTGCGGCTAACCCAATCAAAATTATCTAATTTAATATTGCCAATGTGCTTGTCAGTTTCTTTATCGCAAATGGCTAACATTACCGTATTTTTATCTGTTGACTTCTGTTCAACATAATTACGCAAAGCACTGAGTGTAGAAGGAAAAGTACCTGAAGCCAAACCAGTAGTAACATCAGGTTCGTTGAGCCATTTTAAATAATTCTCACTCACATCACTTAATTCAATGGCTCGTAAATAAATTAGTTTTCCCTCAATAAATTTTATCATGAATTGTGCTTTTCGTTTAACATTTGTGCGTGCTTTTCCATTTCTTCTGTATTCTTTGTAAGATTATTATCGTGCATACGATAACGATAGAGCGGGAGCGGAATGTGGAAGATATTATGCTTGGCCAAGAATCGCTTTCTTAAATCTTCTTCCTCTCGGGCTCTAAAACTTTCGTCATACAAGCCTATATCAAACAACAAATCTTTTCTGAACATGATGCCGCAAGCCACAGGCTTTTCGCTTGAATTTACCCATTCAATATGGTCGCCATACTCATTTACAAGGTAGTAGTCAACGGCAACGGCATCGAGACGATTATTCTCAACTAAAAAAACAGATAGCACTTTTATTAAGTCTGTTTGTATATAATCATCAGCATCTAAAAACACCACAAATTGACCTTTTGCCTTTTTTATTCCTGCATTGCGCGCAGCCGACAAACCCGAGTTTTGTGCTAACCTAATTACCCTTATTTCATCGGTATAATTCTCTAAAATCAGGTGAGTTTCATCTGTTGAGCAATCATCTACAACAATCACTTCAAATGCACCTTCGGGCATCGATTGATTCAATGCGCTTCTGATGGCCCTTTCCAAGTAACGGGCATAGTTATAGGAGGTAATGATGATAGAAACCAACATATACTTAAATTTCTGCAAAGTTAAATTATTTTCCTTATCTATTGTGTATGCCATCATGCGCTATCAATGAACAATAATTACAGCTATTGTAGCGATTCCGCATTTTCTAATTCAGAAGTTGGGTTTATTGGCATAGTTTACCAAGCAAATTGGTTTTATTTGGTCCATTAATTTTGGATATCATAGCAGTAAAGCAGCTTTTAGCGTAATTTCTTGAACTATCATCACGTGTCGTTAAGCGGGCTCAAAGTCAAGGCATCAAGCTGAAAAGCATGAGCAAAGTCAGTATAAAAAATGATATTCATCATACTTGTCAATTTGCATCTGTTCATTGCTTTCCTTTGTCAATAAATTAACATAAAACATATGAAAACCTTTGATATTAAAAATATTCTTACGCCAACCGATTTCTCGGATACGGCAGCAATGGCAATTGAGCAAAGCGCTTTTATGGCGCGCATGAGCAGGGCAACTCTACACCTTTTACATGTGATTAAAGTTTCGGAGTTTACTTATGCCATTGATAATCCTGCAAAGCTTAGCAATAATCTTGATGACCTTGAAAACTTTTGTATTTATAAGTTGCAAAAAATTGCAAGTGACCTTAATTTAAAATATGGTATCAACATAAAAACCACGGTTAGCAGAGGAAATCCTGTTGAAGAAATAGAAACCGCAGTTGCCACCAACCATATTGATTTAGTAATTATGGGAACCCATGGATTAAGTGGTTTTAATGAGTATTTTATTGGGAGCAATGCACATAAAACCATTAAAAGGTGTCCATGTCCTGTGATTACTGTTAGGGCAGACTCAAAGAAAACCGGATTTCAGCACATTGTGCTACCTGTAGAAAACAGCTATCATTCGCTTGAAAAGGTAAACAGAACAGTAGATTTGGCAAAGTTATACGCTGCAAAAATACATTTGTTGGGAGTAAGGCATGATGACGAAGAGTTGGCGCTAAAGAAGTTCGATATTATGATAGAAAATGTAGAAAGTGTTATTGCCCATGCAGGAGTTGCCTACGATAAAACAATTATTGATGGTGATCATTTGGGAGAGCAAACTTTGAAATTTGCCAAGAAAATGAATGCCGACCTGATTGTAGTATTAGCCGATAAGGAGTCGGAGCTCAATGATACGCCTTTTGGTGCACTGGCAAAACAAATGGTAAACCACTCTAAAATACCGGTTCTAAGCATTAACCCGAATTAATCAGTAGAAGTTACGCATGTAACGCACTAGTGATTTTATGAGGGTAATCCCGCTTAGCAGGTGTTTTCAATCCATTGAACCAATGGATTGAATTACAGCTGTGTTTGCGATTCCG
>JBILUU010000203.1:0-5607 GCA_044370815.1 Bacteroidia bacterium | reverse complement strand
CTTTGGGAATTTGGTCAGCAAAATTATTGCTTGGCCAAGGAGCTTTGAAATTAATAATTGCTCAAGAGTAAGATCGCAATTGAGCTAAGATTTAAGCTTATAAATTGCTTTTAAATTTCGGCCAAGGCCATCATAATCTAATCCGTAACCCACCAAAAAATCGTTAGCCACTTTCATTCCAACGTAGTTTACCGGTATGTTTTTTTGATACGCAGCAGGTTTAAACAGTAAGGTAGCGATGGCAATGCTTGCAGGATTTTTTTGTTGCAAATCGTGAATAATTTTTTCGAGTGTCATGCCTGTATCAACTATATCTTCAATCACAATAAGATGTCGATGAGCAATATCCTCGTTGAGTCCTATGAGTTCGTTGATTTTACCTGTTGATGCTGTGCCTTCGTAGGAGGCCATTTTTAAAAATGTAATTTCTGCCTGTCCCTCTATCAATCGAAAAAGATCAGCAGCAAACAAAAATGAACCATTCAAAACACCAATGAATAAAGGTTTTTTACCCGCATAATCTGAATTAATTTGCTGTGCGATATCTGCAATTGATTGTTGAATGGCCTCTTCATTAATAAACAATTCAAAAGATTTATCATGTAAGGTAACTGTATGCATAGCACTGCTTTTTTCCTATTATAAATAATAATTTCAGCGTCAAAAATAAATATATATTGCTAATAAGCTATTTATAGTTTTTTCAATTCGCTATTTGCTCGCTCGGCAATATCTAAATATTTCGATTTAGCTGCTTTTTGTAGAAGGGCCTTTGCTTCGTTTGATTGTTTGTTTTTTAAGTAAATTCCAGCAAGCTTTAAATAGGCAGCATCTGACTGTTTTCCGCAATTTAAATTCGATAATTGGGTATAATCATCAATGGCTTGATTGCTTTGATTTGTTAACTCATAACATTGGGCGCGTCTTGCAATTACGTCACAATTTTTAGGATGTGTTTTTAAATAAAGATTACATTTTACTATTGCCTCGCTATATTGTTTTAAGCTGATCAATTGATTGAGCTCATTCACAAATTCCAAATCATAAGTATTGATGTCCTTTAAGGCTGCTTTATCTCCTTCCTCATAACTATTCTCTTTTTTTTCTAATGCTACTGCACTAGCAGATTTAGTTTTAGACCTAGACTTATTGGTTGTTACTCGTTGCAATTTTTTCTTTTCACTAGCCTTTGTATTTATCTCAAACAGCTTTGAAACATTTTCATCTACGCTTAAACCTGTTGAGCTATTTTGAGGGGCTACCGTATTTTTAGTGTCATCGTTACTTGTTACCCAAGAGTAAGCTTGCGTTGGTGAATTCTCAGTTAATGAAATAGTAGAACCTGAAGCCAATGACTCTGCATTATTTTTTTTAGCCTCCATTAAATCAGGTTCTCTTATCGATTTTTCTTGTTGTGCTTCTGCCAAAGGTACTTCGTTTACATCATTACTTTCTGCAACGGCTACATCCTCGTCAATAGCAGGCGTTTTAGGTACACTTTTGGTTGGCAAGGTTGGCTCTTCAAGTATAGATTTTGAGTCAGTAACTTCTTTTAATGGCGGCTCTTCATTGGTTTGCTTGTTGATAACTGTATCAATCTGAGGACTGCTCTCTGTTTGATGCGATGCAGGTAAATCCGCCACTTTTACTTCTTCTAAATTATTAAAATAATACTGATATAAAATTCCTGTTAAGCCAATAATTAGTATAGCAGCAGCAGCATAATACCATTTAAAGGAAGCGGCACCTCCCCTAGTTTTATGGGCAGCAATCGTTTCGTTAATTTTGGTTTCAAGCAATTCCAATTGACTATCAATGTGTTTGGGCTGCATGCGCTGATATCCTTCAACCATATCATTGCACATCTCGCAATCAATCAAATGCAGTTCAATCAAACGCTTTTGTTCCTTACTTACTTTCCCCTTTACATAACTCAATAGCAAAGCATCCGAAGGACATTCGGTGTGTTTAAATATATCGCTTTCAGTATATTTATGATTCATATGCGCCTTGCATTTTAAGTTTCAAATTTCGCTTTCCGTTTTGAATATAACTTTTTACATTATTTAAGGTAAAGCCTGTTAATTCAACTACTTCTGCATAACTTTTTTGTTGAAGATAAAATAATTCAATACATGTTTTCTGCTCCTCGTTTAATGATGCTATAGCTATTTCAAGCGTGCTCAAATTGCTTTCCTTCAACTTTTCTTCCTCTTGATGCAGAAGTTGTTCCTTTTCCATAAAGCTGAAAATATTTTTCCCTTCCTCCTCTCTAATGATAGTTAGGTTCTTTTCCTTTCTTAATTTCATGAGGCAAAAATTTTTCACCACACTATAAAGCCAGCTTTTAAAATTCTCTATCTTATGATTATTTATTGTATGCAGCAACTGCTCAAAAACATTCATTACTGCATCTTTCGCCTCGTCTTCGGGTTGCAAATATTTGTTGGCTACACCTAGTGCCATTGCCAAATGACGCTTGTATAATAATCCAATAATTACAACATCTGCATTCAGTTTATATAACTGTATGAGTTCTATATCTGACAGATGCAGGTATTTCTCCTCGGGTAATGGCACAACAATGAATCAGCTTCAAAGTTACAAGAAATAATTTTGCTCTTAAAAATTGAATTCGTAATTTTTTTTTACTTGTTTATGGAATTAAAATCATGATTGCATCTAGTAGGCATAACAACTAAATTCACAATTATGAAAACCAATTCTTTTTTAATCCAAACTTGTTTATTACTATTTTTCTCTTTTCAATTACATGCGGCCAATACTTTTAAAGCCAAAGTTGACAGAGCCACTGTTTATTTGAATGGTGCACAATTATTCTCGAATCATGAGGTTGCTTTGATACAAGGTGTTAATGAAATTATTTTTGAAGGGGTTTCTCCCCTATTGCAGGTACCATCCCTACAGGCCTCGGGTAAGGGAAACTTTACTATTATGGAGGTAAGATTTGATGCTGTTTATCCAGAGGCAGTTGCGGTAGCAAAACCATCGGCTAAAAAGCTAAAGTCATTACAACTGGTTAGTGACTCTATCAGAGAAATCAGCCTGCAATTAGATGAAATCGCAGATAAGATGTCGGCACTACAAACAGAGAAAAATATTTTGTTGAACAATAGATTAATTAAAGGTGAAACGAAACGCGACACCCTTAATTTATTTAAGGATGCCATGGAATATCTTAGAAACAGGCTTAGTAATTTAAATGCAGAAACTTATAAACTAAAACGAGAGCAAAATTTAAAAAATCAATTACGGAATGAATTACAAGAGCGCGAAAATCAATTAAGCGCATTAATCAACCAAGTTGACAATGGTGGCAAACCTACACCGCAGGCCAATCACAGAGTTATAGTAAGTGTTTTGGCCGAACAACCTTGCGCAGGAAGTGTAAGCATCAACTATTTTGTGGCTGAGGCCGGTTGGACTCCCGAATATGATTTAAGAGCAGACAATAACACCAATAAATTACAATTGACACACAAAGCCAGAATTACACAAAATACAGGTATTGATTGGAGCAATGCCCTGCTCACCTTAGCCACAGGAACACCCATGCAAAGTACTATCAAACCCAATCTTGCACCTGCTTACCTTAGTTTTTATAATGCGTATCAACAAATGGAAAAAAAGAAAGCATTGAGTAAAACACCACAATCATTATCATTTAATGAAGCAACTGTTTGCTCTGTCGATAAAGGAAATAGGTATGACCTTGATGACATGAAGGATGCTGTTGCATCTTACGATTGGACCACAGTTTCAGAAAACATACTCAATACCGAATATGAAGTTAAATTAAGATATAACATTCCAGCCGATGGCAAACAGCATCTGGTAGCCATTCAAACTAAAGATTTAAAAACCAATTACAACTTATCATCGGTACCTAAATTAGATGCCAGTGCTTATTTGTTGGCCAAAATTACCGGTTGGGAAGATTTGAATTTGATACCTGGCAACAGTCGTATTTACTTTGATGGGACCTATATTGGAGAATCTTTTATTGACCCCAATACTACCAACGATACGCTCGAGTTAAGTATGGGAAGAGATAGAGGAATTGTTGTTCAGCGCAAAAAATTAAAAGACAAAACCAAAGAAAAAGTTTTACTCGAAGAAAAAACAATTTCTGTAACATACGAAATTATGTTGAAGAATACCAAGAGTGTAGCTGCCGAATTACATATTGACGATCAAATTCCATTGAGTTCTAATCCGGGTATAGTAGTTAAGCTTATCGACAGCTCAAAAGCAAAATATGATGTTGAAACAGGAAAATTATCATGGGATATTAATTTGAAGCCAAAAGAAAGCAGAAAGATTTCGTTTACTTATGAGGTTAAAATTCCAAAAGATAAAATGATTGCAGGTATTTAACCACAATAGTTGATTAGAAATAAAAAAGTTGTAGTGCATGGCAAGAAATTGTAGGCGCTACAACTTTTTTGCTGAAATAGTCAATCGTAATAGCATATCACAAAATATTTTGTTAACCAATTAAACCTTCATTATTTTTGTTGGTCATAGCTGGCATAAATCACTTAATTGTAACATTATGAAAACTTTAAAAAATATTACATCCGTACTGCTTTTATCAGTAGTTGTATTTACCACCTCATGCAGAAAAGATCGCGATAATCTTGATGATACAAGTGTTGCAAGCGATCATGAGCAAAGTGAAACCATGTCGAATGATGTGATGAATATTGCTGACAATGCTGCCAAAACAGGTAGTGCAGGTTTCAGAACTTCTGAAGCTACAGAAGTATTTGATGGATTGAGTCAATGTGCCACCGTTACGCATGATACAACAGTTGACCCGCTTGATCCATTAAAAAAATTGATTATTGACTTTGGTCCTACCAATTGTTTATGTGCCGATGGCAGATACAGAAGAGGTAAAATATTAGTAACCTATACAGGAAGGTACTTTGAAACCGGTTCGGTGAAAACAATGACCTTTGAAGAGTTTTACAGAAACGATAATAATTTGAAAGGCACCAGAACAATCACCAATAATGGATTAGATGCCAATGGAAGCATGCATTGGACGGTGAATGAGCAAAACATGATCATCACCAAATCGAATGGTAAGGTGGTAACACGTAACAGCGTAAGAACCAGAACTATGATTGCAGGATACGACACTCCAACATGGACTGATGATGTGTATAAAATTACAGGAAGTGCCAGCGGAGTGAATGGAAACGGCATAAGTTACACGGCCAACATCACAAAGGCCTTGCGCAGGGCACTCAGTTGCAAATGGATTGATAGTGGTACTATTGAAATTACACCTGAAGGCAAAGCCACAAGAACTGTTGACTTTGGGAACGGCAACTGTGATGATCAAGCCACTGTTAGTGTTAAAAACAGAAGTAGAAATATCACTTTAAACTAAGTTTGATCAGGTTAGGTTGATCATTTGTTTGGGCTGTCTGTTGAATAAACAGGCAGCTTTTTTATTTTATTGTGCATAGCTTAGTCAACCGAAGCTAACCTATGGGTAAGAAAAAAGCTACCTCTTTAAAATCAATTGAGTTTGCTGGGAGTGATCAGCTCGAAATAGGGAATCTGCACTTCAAA
>JBILUU010000202.1:0-5621 GCA_044370815.1 Bacteroidia bacterium | reverse complement strand
TGTTTTTCCTCTTCTGAACTCCTTCCCAAAAACCAAGGTAACATTCGTAGCACTGCTTTTTTTAGAATCTTTGATGTACACCGTATCGAGTGTGGTATTTTGATTATCGACCACCGCATTGTTAACGGTGGCAGAGGCAATACCAATGCGCACACGGGCTCGGTATGCTTGCTTGTTGCTGATAAAATATTTTCCGCCAATCGTAAATGGATAATTGGCCAAAGAGTTGATGGCGGGCGCATCGGCACCTGCATTAGAGAGCAACTTTCCTGTGTAAGTTAAAAACGGTGCAGCATCTATACTCAATGCCCAATCTTTGGCTTCGGGCAGCACGGGCTCCCCTTTTTTAGATAGTATCACCGGGGCAGGGCTTTCGGCAGGCGGATTTTGCGACATGGCAACCGTTACTGAAAAAATAGTGAGCAGGGCAGAAAAGCGTTTGATATATTGCATAAATGACAGTTGTTTTAAAAGTTTAAGAGTAACGTATTCAATTGAAAAATATTGCCAATGATAATTTATTTTGCCGATACCACGAAATGCCCTGCCCTTATCTTTTTTGCTCGAGCAGGGGAACAAAATGAAAATCGCCATGCAACTTTGTTTCAAACTGATTTTCATCTTTTTTTATCAAGGAATACATTTTTTGCCCACTGCTGTCGCCTACCGGAATTACCATGATACCACCTACCTTTAACTGAGCTTTGAGTGCCTCGGGAATAAGCGGAGCTCCGGCAGTTACAATAATTTTATCGAAAGGTGCAAATAAGGGTTGCCCCAAATATCCGTCACCATAAAATAGTTTTGGATTGACATTGATCATGGGCAAAAATCTTTTGGCACGTTCGTACAATACCTTTTGCCTTTCGATGCTAAACACCTTGGCACCCATGCGGCACAGCACGGATGTTTGGTAGCCGCTACCCGTACCTATTTCGAGTACCTTATCGTTTTTCTTGATGCACAGCAATTGGCTTTGCAGGGCAACAGTAAAGGGCTGCGAAATGGTTTGCCCCTCCCCTATTTGAAAAGCTTTATTCTCGTAGGCATACTCTAAAAATGCTTCATCTAAAAAAGCGTGGCGGGGTATACTCTCCATGGCCTCCAATACTTTTTCGTCAGCAATTCCCATGTCGCGTAGCATGTTTACCATGTGCAAACGCTTTCCTTTGTGTTTATAGTTGTCTTTAAACGGAATCATATGATGAATGTGTAGTACAAAAATAAAGTTACGATATACTAACATTGACCTGTTACAAAAAAGAAATCCTCAATCAATTGTTTGTAACCCTACACACTAATTTTGTGATGCCGTAAGTTGGCTGTTCAAGCAATATTTTTTAACCTTTATAAATACATTCACAAATTAATTAAACATGATAAAAATTGGTGTGTTAGGGGCAGGACATTTAGGAAGAATACATTTACGGATATTGAAGGCTATGCCTGAGTACGAGCTTATTGGTTTTTACGACCCTAATGAAGAAAATGCGGCCTTGGCTGTAAACGAGTTTCAGGTGACACGATTTGACTCTGAAATGGCATTGATTAACGCTTGCGATGCCATTGACATTGTTACACCTACCATTCATCATTATCAATGCGCGCTATCGGCACTAAAAAATTCGAAGCATTTATTTATTGAGAAGCCCATCACCAATACCTTAGAAGAAGCTAAAAAGCTTTTACGCCTTATTCATGAAGCCAATGTAAAGGTACAAGTAGGCCATGTAGAGCGCTTCAACCCTGCTTTTACAGCTGCCCTGCCCTATTGCAGCAATCCCATGTTTATAGAAACCCACCGCTTGGCCCAGTTTAACCCAAGAGGTACCGATGTATCGGTGGTGCTCGATTTGATGATACATGATATTGACATTATTTTAAGCACCGTAAAATCAGAAATTAAAAAGATTAGTGCCAGCGGAGTGGCTGTAGTGAGCGATACCCCCGATATTGCCAATGCCCGAATAGAGTTTCATAATGGCTGTGTTGCCAACTTAACGGCAAGCAGAATCAGCATGAAGAACATGAGAAAAACCCGTTTCTTCCAAAGAGATGCATACATATCGGTAGATTTTTTAGAAAAGGAAGCCAGTATTATCCGACTCAAGAATGTAGCAGGCGAAACAGACCCTTACGCAATTACCATAGATTTAGGACAAGATAAGGGAGTAAAGCAAATTTATTTTGAAACGCCCGAAACACTGAAGGTGAATGCCATTGAGGAGGAACTCAGGTGTTTTGCTGCATCCATCAATCATGATAAGGCCACGGTGGTTTCTGCCGATGACGGCTATAAATCGTTGCAGGTAGCTTACGAAATCATTTCAAAGTTAAAATCAAATGCGCGATTAATAAGCAATTGACCAACAGGCAGGTCATAAAAAAGCAAAAAACGTTTTTATGGCTTCCCGCTTTGTAGCAATTATTGCTAATTGATATTACCTTCGCGGCACTTTTAAAGTGAGCAATCAAAACAATAAAAGTAATTTTTCAACGTTATTGATGTAGTGATTAGATATTTACGTTACCCCATTTATGTGTATATGGTTTTAACAGCCATGCTGTTGCAAACTTCTTGCAGCATTATTGATAAAACTGAGCCCATTCCTGCTTATCTTAGGATTACCAATATTGAGTTAACCACTCCTTCCGATAATTCGCAAGGTTCATCGTCATCAAATGTAACCGATGCCTGGGTATATTTCAATGACAATTTACAAGGTGTGTACCCAATGCCCACTCGCTTTCCGGTGTTGTTGTCAGGAAAAACTTCGATACGCATAAGGGCTGGGATAGTGCAAAATGGGATTGATGCTACCCGCATTGATTATCCGTTTTACAACGATTGGGATTCCACCGTGGAGCTTACCGAAAAAGAGATATTGAGTTTAAAACCTCGCATCAGTGGTTACAAAAGTGGAACTGTATTTCACTGCAACGAAGGGTTTGAAGGTATTGGAATTGATTTTGAAAAAACTGTGAGCAGTGTGAATGATATTGTTAAAACAAGCAATTCAAACATTGTAATTGAAGGAAACAACTGCGGTAAATTTGAAATCTTGAGCGGCACTATTGATGTAATGATTGCAAGCAATAAATATTACAACCTTCCCAAACAAGGTGCCAGTGTTTTTCTTGAAATGAACTACAACATTAATCAAATTATGGAGGTGGGCGTTATTGCTTTAAACGGTGCGCAAGTGGCGCAGCGCTCGGTAATAGGACTGCGTGCCACAACCACTTCAGCAGGCACTAGCGAATGGAAAAAAGTTTATATTGATTTAACCGAAGCTGTATCGAGTGAAACAACCGCTTCTGGCTATAAGATATACTTCTATGCCAAGCAAGATGCCAATGTGAGCAATCCACTTTTTTATATTGACAACGTAAAACTGATCAGCTTTTGATGAAATCGAAGAAGGTGCTATATATTTGGTTGTCGATACTCTGCGATTTGTTATCGGCAGCTGTTGCCTGGACCTTCTTTTATTCTTTCCGTAAATCAGAAATTGAATCTACAAAATTCGGGGTTATCATTCCTGTAGAGTACAACGACAATTTTTATACTGCCTTGGCTTTAATTCCTCTCTTTTGGTTGGGGCTGTACACCATTATAGGTACTTATAAAAATATTTTTAGAAAGTCGCGATTACGGGAATTGGGAGAAACCATTTTGATTACACTTATTGGTGTGATTGTATTGTTTTTTGCCTTGTTACTTGATGATGAAATATATTCTTACAAGGCCTATTACCGGTTGTTTTTTGCGCTGTTTCTATTTCATTTTGTATTTACATTTTTCTTTCGATTAATTATTGTTACCATTATTGTAAAGAATGTACACAAGAAAATTATTTCCTTCCCTACCATCATTATAGGCAGTAATGCCAACGCACTTAAGCTATACAATGAAATTGAAGCGCAAGATAAATCCTCAGGAAATAAGTTCATTGGATTTGTTCATATCGAAAATAAAAATGGCAGCACCCATTTAATTGAAAAGCATTTGTTGCATTTGGGCGAGCTTTCAGATTTGCGCGATGCAGTAGTGAAGCATCAAATAGAGGAAGTGATTATTGCTATTGAATCTTCCGAACATGAGTTTTTAAAAGGCATTATCAATAATTTAGAAGATTTAAATGTCATCATTAAAATCATACCCGACATGTATGATATATTGAGTGGCTCCGTAAAAATGACTTCTATTTTTGGGGCACCGCTGATAGAAATTTCTCATAATATTATGCCTACCTGGCAGCGTGTGCTTAAGAGATTGATTGATATTGTTATTTCCCTGATTGCCTTGGTTGTTTTTTCACCTGTGTTTATCATCACTGCTTTGATTGTAAAATTTACATCAAAGGGTCCGGCTATTTATTCTCACGAAAGAATTGGCCTACACGGAAAACCCTTTATGATACACAAGTTTAGATCGATGTACATAGATGCCGAAAAAAATGGACCCATGCTAAGCAGCAAAACCGACAGCCGTATTACCAAGTTTGGTCGCTTTATGCGCAAGGTGAGATTAGATGAAATACCACAGTTTTATAATGTGTTGATTGGAGAAATGAGCTTAGTTGGCCCCCGCCCCGAAAGACAGCATTTTATTGATCTCATCACGCAAACAGCTCCTCATTACCGACATCTTAACAAGGTAAAACCGGGTATCACCAGTTGGGGACAAGTAAAATATGGCTATGCCGAGAATGTAGAGGAAATGATTGAAAGATTGCGCTACGATATTTTATATATTGAAAATATGAGCTTAGCTGTTGATTTTAAAATTTTGATTTACACGGTGCTTATTGTGGTGCAAGGAAGGGGCAAATAATACCCTAGTATAACAAAATATATTTCAATAAAATTGGACTATTTATTTTGTACAACCGGTATAATCAAGCTTTGACTTTTATACTCCATTCAAATTCAAACTCGGCAACTTTAGATCCATCTTCCATCATACCGGTGCTGATTAATGAAAATTTGATGCCCTCTCCACTCAGTTGTGCCTCACTTATCGCATTTATAATTACATCTTTGGCATCACAAGTAAATATAATGGTATGGTCTGCTTTTTTAAAAAAATGAGCGTTCATACTGGTAACAAGCATCGATATTTTTTTTCCTGTTTCGATGGTTTCGGCCATTACGGGGAGTCCTGTGCTGAGCTCAGCTGCCATGCATTGCGCTGCGAAATATACTGATTTGAATGGATTTTGTGTACTGCGCGAAAAAGGTAAATATACCTCACAATAACCTCTGCTAAATTGCTGTACACGAATACCACTAAACCATATCAAAGGTATCTTAAAAAACATGAGTGCCCTAAACCTGAAGGTGCTAATGGCATTGCTCAAAAAATATTGAGCCTCTTTTGATGTGAATTTGTTTTCTTGCTGCATCAGTCTTCAAGTCCTTCGTGAAAATCAAATCGATAAATGGGATCAAGAAAGGTTTGGGAGTCAACCGTAACCAAATCTTTCAACAAACCATTTTTTAGACTATACACACTTCCATGCAAGGAAGGGCCTGCTCCACGAGCCCAGGCCTTTTGAATGATAGATGTTTTGGCCAAATTATAAACTCCCTCAATAATGTTCAGTTCCACCAGGCGG
>JBILUU010000201.1:0-5630 GCA_044370815.1 Bacteroidia bacterium | reverse complement strand
ACTAGGCCCATTTTTTAATAATTTTATTAATACAAAGTTAAATAATTTTCTTCACCTTGAATTAGAAAATATTTAACATTTCCTCCCCGCCTTAGCTCATGTCCCAAGAGTGAGATAATGATTTTAAACAGAAGAAATAATTCACTAATGTTTAATTAGCATTTAAAAACAAAACTACTTCAACACCATCTGCGCCTTAAAAGGATGCTCAGGAATTACAATTAATTCATTAGAGTATTGATTAATATATATGATGAAGTTAACAATTGTTCCCAACTTCTAATTTCACCTGAATGCCTTTTTGATTAAGCAAGCATGAAATCTTAATATTGTATTCTCTCTTCCTTTACTATAAATATCCATAGTTAAACTTAGGCGCTTTACTTTAACTATAAAATTTTATAGTTAAAGTAAAAAAGAGCAGTAAAATTAAATTTACTGCTCTTAGTGCTACTTCCCAAACAACTTTAAATATGCTTCAAAATGAAAGCTGCGGTTGCGTTTAAAACCAGTTTGCTCTTTTAAGATTTTAAGTTTTATAAAGTCGGCTATTAAAGCATTAGCCGTGGGTTTAGTTACTTTCAAATGTGTAATAATATCATTTACATTAACCACCGGTTGCCTAAATAAGTATGATAAAAGTTGTTGTGCTTTTGGTATTTTTTTTCCCAACTTTACAATGGCTTTACTTTCAAGTTTTGTTCTTAATAAAAGTATCTTATTGAAAGTAGCAATGGCTGTTTCAGCTGTTTCAATCACACCAATCAAAAAGAATTTTAACCAGTGAACAAGTTCTCCTTTATTACTCACGGCACTTAAATTGGCATAATAATGTTGCCTGTTTCTTTCAATAAAATCAGAAAAATAAAGGGTTGGCTTATTTAAAATATTCCGCTCAACTAAGTATAGTGTAATTAACAAACGACCTATCCTGCCATTACCATCTAAAAAAGGATGTATGGCTTCAAATTGATAGTGGGCAATACCTATTTTAATTAAATGAGGTACATGGAGCTCATCATTATTTAAAAACTTTTCTAAATCAGTAATTAAATCAGCAATAAAAGTATGCGCAGGAGGTATGTATTTTGCATCTTTTAAAGTAGCACCACCAATCCAATTTTGACTTTTTCTAAACTCACCGGGCATTTTATTTTTACCTCTTACGCCTTTCATTAGCAATTTATGAGCTTCACGTAAAAGTCTTGCACTAAGCGGAAGTTTATTTAATTGTTTAATGGAGAAATTCATGGCTGCAATATAATTTTGTACTTCCTGCCAATCATTTTTCATTTCTGGATCAATATCTTTTTCGGCCATTAATGCTTCATCAATAGAAGTGCGCGTGCCTTCAATCCTACTCGATAAGGTGGCTTCTTTTACAATATGCATTTTAATAAAAGTGTCTACATCAGGTAAAATCATAGCAAAGGCATTTAACTCTCCTAGGCGTAGATTGGCTTTCTCAAGTAATTGATTTGTTTCGGGCACATTTATTTCCCAATCTGTATTGATAAAGCTAGGCACAAAACTCTTGTAGTTGTATTCCTTGCTGTATTTACCAGGCTTGAATGCTGTAATTTTCATTTTTATTTTCCATTAAAATACATCAGCAAATATACTCCTTTTTCTTTAACTACAATTATTCATAGTTAAAGAAAATGCATTAAGTTTAACTATAAAAATTTATAGTTAAACTTAAATTTGTAAATAAAAACTTGTTAAACCATACTATATAAGGTTTATATTAAAATATAGCTAAATTTATGTAATTTGTTAAAATGAATTATTTATTTTAAAAGTATCAATCTAGGTTCATTGCCATATCGTGTTTTAATAATAATTTTATCATGTGCTTATTATTTATATTTTTGAACTCTTATTTTTTTTATGAGTAATACCACCTGTCCATACCCTGGCCTTCGCCCTTTTAATGAAGAAGAGAGTATTTTCTTTAAGGGGCGTGAGCAGCAGGTAGAGCGCTTAGTAAAGCGCCTCGAGGAAAAAAAGTTCCTGATGGTGAATGGCGCCAGTGGCGATGGAAAATCTTCATTAATTTATGCAGGCGTTATTCCTTATGCCAAAGCAGGATTTTTTAAAGCCAAATACAACAACTGGATTGTAGCCGATTTCAGGCCAGAAAGAAGTCCATTAAAAAACTTAACAGCTTCAATATGTAAGCAACTAAAACTTGAGGACACAGGCAAAACAGAAAAGGAATTGGGTTATGGCTTCAGTGCTTTGTGCGATTTGTATAAAGCCTCTTCATTTTACATTGATGAATCAAAAGAGGCATGGCTTAATGCTGATGAAAAAGAAAGAAAAGTAATGAAGCGCAAAGGCGCTAATTTGTTGGTGTTAGTCGATCAGTTTGAGGAGTTTTTTACGAATCCAGAGAATTATCAAAACGGCATCCCAAGCATTGAAAGCCAGAAAACAGTTAATTTACTTTTAGAAACCTACAAATTAGCAGCTGCACAAGACTTGCCCATTTATGTGGTATGCACCATGCGTAGCGATTATATTGGACAATGTGCTGCGTTTAGAGGTTTACCTGAGGCGATAGGATATAGTCAGTTTTTTGTGCCAAGGTTAAAAAGGCAAGAAATTGAGCAGGTGATTGAAGGGCCTGCTGAACTCGCAGGATGCAGAATTAGCAAGCGTTTAACACAAACCTTACTAAATAGTTTAACAGATGGTTTTGATCAGTTGCCTATTTTGCAACATGCGTTAAATCATATATGGAAAGCCGCCAATAATGGAACTGATGAATTAGATTTGATTCATTTAGCAATGGTTGGTGGTATCTCTGCCAAATTTTTATCCATTGATGATAAGGTAAAATTTGAAGATTGGTGCCAATCATTACCTGACTATAAATTACAATTGCTCGAAAAGCCATCTTTAAGCAATGTGTTAAATGCCCATGCCAATGAATTGTACTTAACTGCTCATCTTCATTATAAAAATATCACGGGCAAAGAAATGCCAATTGAGCAAGCGCAAAAAATTATTAAGGTGGTGTTTCAGTGCCTGACTAAGATGGATGCATCCCGTGCCGTTCGCAACAGAATGACCCTGCAAGAGATAACCAATATTATCAATGATGAAAAAATAAGTATCACTAAGGTTGATCAATTACTGCAAATTTATCGCCAGCAGGGCAATACTTTTCTACAACCTTTTATTGGCGAGGATGGCCACAATAAGGACTTAGCGCCATCATCTGTGTTAGACATTACGCATGAAAGTTTAATACGTAATTGGGTGCAATTAACCGAATGGGCCAATGAAGAATTTGAGAACGTGCAAAATTATTTGGATTTTAGTAAGCAATTGCAGCGTTGGGTAAATTCAAGTAAAAACAGTGGTTATTTGTTACCTATTGGACCGTTATCATTTTTTGAAAATTGGTTTGAGAAGTTAAATCCAAGTAAATATTGGATCAATAGGTATGAGGCATTTGTAGGGGGTAAAGAGGAGCAATTAGCTAAGGCTGATGTTCAACTATCTAACGCCAAAAGTTTTATTAAAAAGAGTGCAGCCCGCTTATTTTTTTCAAGAACAATCATCAAATTTGGCGGACAAAAAATAGCTACTGCCGTTGGTTTATTGTTGCTAATTGTAGTTTGCACCTATTACTATTTTGATTACAGAACAAAACAAAATGATTATGTACTAACTGAATTGTTAGAAAATGGAAATAAATTATTATTGTCTAACAATGTTGGTGTTGTAGCCAAGGCCGAATTTTTGATTAATCGCGATAGGTTAAATGAAATGTCGGGCAAAGCGGTTGAGTTTGATGCAAAGCTGGATGGATTGCACAATGATACTCTTGCATTCGATATTGGTATTGAAATACTCAAGAAGTGTACGCAAAGAATAGATTCTACGACTTATGAAAAAGCCGGTGCTTATTCATTTAAAGTATTTGAATATTTATTTAAGAATTTTGAACAAGCGATTACAGACAAGACGGCTAAGATAGCTTCAGGGAAAAAAGTAGAGATGAGTAAATTCAGTAAGAATCGAATTAATCATTATCTCGATGCTTGCCGAATAATGAAGTTTTATGGCGGTGTGTCGAGAAAAGCACAAATAGATACTATAGTCAATAGGACGGTATTTAAAGTGCAGTGGTATTTAGCAGAAGCTTTTAAATCAAATCATTGCCGTAAACAGTTGGTCAATCTAGATTTTTTGTATACAATTTCATCGATCATCGCTATTGACGAGCAGCCTAATTTTTCTGAGTTAATCAAACTGATTTCACCACTTGAAGGCGATTTGACGGCCAAAGCAAGATTTGACAGTATATTCAAGCGAGATGAATTTCTTAAATTTAATTGCGATGATGGAATTTCATACTCAGGTGGGTATTACGCTTTGGGCTTAATGTATGCTACGCAGTTTGGAACAGATTTAACAGCCAAAACTAAGATTGAGGCTGTAATAGATTCCACACGCGCTGGTAAATTCCCCGAAAGGATGAAAGACTTGTTTTTCAGCACTTGTAAATCAGTCAATATAAATAAGACCCACTTGGCTGTGATGACTGATAAGATAGAAGGCAATCAGTACAAAAAAATACGTTTTTTAGATGGCTTGATTACAGATTTGATGAGAAGACCCGAATGGTCAAACAACTTCCCCTCTTCATCAATCAGCAGCTTCATTTCTTTTGAAAGTGCTGAAGAGATTTTTTCATACACTGAAAAACTACTACTTAAAAACGAGATGAACGATAGCACTCGTATGAACCTCTCTTTGTTTTATAAAAAGAAAGGAATTTATTATAGTGAATTGAATAAACCTACAGAATCTACATACATGTATTACAATGCTGCATTAACTTATTTTAATTCTGTTTCTGCGGCTTATAAAAAACAACGTCATTATCATGATCGTGATTACAATACCAACAGTGAAACCAACCTGAATAGATTTCTTTGTCCTGGTTTTTTTAACGAAAATATTGAATATTTGAACAATTGCTATTGGAGCACAATCGGTAATTATTATGGTCCGGAGAACAACAATGGGTTGAGTTTTATCAAATTTTTGATAAACACTGGCAACAGCGATCTGCTTAATCATGCAGAATATGCAGATGCTTTGCTAAGATTTGCGAAACAGATAGATAGTGAAGAGGCAGCTGATGTTATTACGCTTATCAAGGCTAACTCAGCAAATGACAAAAAGTTGATACTCTCTCACAAGGTTAAAACCCTTATAGCATTGTATGATACCTATCAATATCTGAAAAAAGATCAAATGAGGGAAGCCAATATAATTTTGGATACTCTTTTCAAGGAGAAAAATAAAAAAATTATTGATTATAATTTTGATTTTGCAATTGAGTGTAATGCTCTACTATTGGCCAAGAAATCTGATAACAAAAGATGTTTAGAGTTGCTCAAGTATGCTGGAAAAACAGAGGATCAAAAGAATATTCTGCTAAATATTTGCTATCAACTTCAAGATGGGGAAGGGGTAGAAAATACCTATTTTTATTTGAATGAAGTTTTGAAAAATTATTCCAGCGATGCCAAAATAGGAATGGCACTATACCGAATATTAGGTTTTATAGGCGGAAAGGAGGCAGAAAAAAATCAAGCAAAGACTAA
>JBILUU010000200.1:0-5649 GCA_044370815.1 Bacteroidia bacterium | reverse complement strand
AACAATCCACAATTTTAATGGCGAGGCAACATAGCTTGGTAAAAAAGTATCTATTTATTAATCCTAACATTAATTTTTATGAAAAATTTTACAGCACAAAACAACCAAACAAGTCCTCACTTAAGAGACAAAATGAACCCCAAAAATTTCATTTTAACCCACCTTAACAAGCTTCGTGGGGGGGGGGGTAAGTACCACATGCAAGTTTGTAAACAAGTTTGTTTTATTGCTTCTTTTGATTGCAATAAACTTTAAGATTAGCAAGGCAGATTGTAATGATTATGTGTATTTTAGTTCAACAAACTTCAACAATCCCATAACTGTGTGTCAAAATACAAGTACAGATTTATTTGCTGATAATTGTCCAATTAACCCAACTTCCACTTCCTATATACAGTGGCATTCAATATTTGGTGGAAATGATGTGATGTTTGCTTCAAACATTGCAAATAATGCTGCAAATTCAAATTATCAAAATTATACATTTACCAGCATTGGACAATATCAAATTTATTATGAAATTGGAAATATGGTTGCTGGTGTATTTGTACCTTCTGGAGGTGTTTCTTTTGGAAATTACTTAACTGTTAATGTAGTTAATGAAATCCCCACCGGCAATTTCGTTTCACCTTTTAATTTGTGCGAAAATTCAACCTTAATACAATTTAATTATTCAGGAACACCCGGAATAATAGATTCTACATTATCAACAATAGACCTAGGAGATGGAAACGGCCCACAGGTTTTAAATTCTTTTATTTTTGATCAATTAACAGGGCTAGGCTTAAATACATATTACTCAGCAAGCAATACAGCATATACGGTTACACTGGTTTTGGTTAACGTATGTGGAAGTGCTTCTTTTACGCAATCCTACATGGTTTACGACCAAATCCCAATTACAACAAATGATGTGAGTATTTGTGAAGGCACTCAATCAGTTAATTTAAGCGCTAATCTTCCCAATGGCGCAACAGTTGAATGGTTCTCCAATGGGAATTCTATTGGAACAGGAAATCCATTAACACTAAATCCTGCTCCAATTTCAACAGCAACTTATAGCGCCACAGCCTCTTTAGCAGGCGGTTGCAGCAACTCTGCAAACCTAACTGTAACAGTAATACTCGAACAAACAATTCAAATAGAGGGTCCTCCCACAAATTGTAATTGGCGAAATGCAGTGTACAATATTCTAAACCCTGAACCTGGTGTTATTTATACTTGGAACATCACAAATGGTTATCCATCAGTTGCGACCGGAAGCACGGTGAACATTACATGGGATCAAAACAATTTATCACAAGGAGGAACAATTGAAATAAGTGCAGTCGGCTTTCCTTGTTTATTAACCAACATTATTAACATTGAGCCATGTTGTGTAAGCAATGAAGTAGCAACTTTAATTATTGATGGTGAAAGTGATAACAATCCAAATACCAATCAAATACTATTAAGTCATTATTTCCCCAATCCAAATGGAACTACTTTAATTGGACCTCAGTTTTTGTATGGTGGTAATTCATATAGTAGCTTGGTATTTGGAGGTGCTGTTGTTGTTGACATTGATTTTACAATTTCATCTGATATTATAGTTGATATGTTACCGCAGGCCTCTATTAATGTTATAGCAGGTAAAACTTTAACTATCGAAAACGGAACAGTGCTTAAAGCGGCATGTAAAGAAATGTGGGATGGAATTTACCTTTCTGGGCCTAGTAATCTTAGTGCTACCAATATCCCCAAACTAAAAGTGTTTAATGGTGTAACCATTCAAGATATGGAAAATGGCATAGTTTGTAATAATAATGCGCTTTATGAAATTGGAAATAATCAAGCAGCAGTTAGTTTAAACAAAAATTATAAAAATATTACAGTAACAGGTTTTAGTAATAATTCTTTTAATGCTGTTCAACCTAGCTTTGTAAAAAATTGTAGGTTTACCTGTGAAGCTTCACAATATACTCAGCCAGATGATTATTTAATTTCACCTCATTCCAATCAAATTACGTTTTACGGCATGAGCATCTTTAAAGTTAATAATATAAGCATTGGGGCTGCTATTGCACAGCAATCTAATTTGTTTAAAAATATGAACTATGGAATAATTTCAAGTAATGCAAACATTAATGTGTATAATAACTTTTTTGAAAATATAACTGATTTCGGAGTTAATGAAGAGTGCAACTGTCGAAACAGTGCAGCAATTTGTGCTGAAGGACGAACACTTGCTTTTGGCTTTCCATGGCAAACTGTAGTTCCATCAAATACTGCCACTATCGGTGGTTTAGGTTTAAATCAACAAAATAGTTTTTTAAATTGCAATGTTGGGATTCAATTTACCAGGTACATGAACGGCAATATTATTGACAATTCATTTGACCATATTAGTTTTTACGGAATCAACGCAAATAACCATGCCCCTTTATCAAGCAATAGCTGTTTTTTGAATATTGAAGAAAATGAGTTTCATGATATTCAAGTAGCCCATAATTATATTGTAAATTACACATCGGTTCCTAAGTTAATAAAAAACAATTATTACAATCAAAACACCCAAAATTTAACCACTATATTTGCAAGTGCAATAGTTGTTGAAGATGCCACTAATAGTGTCACTGGTTTAAATATCAATGATAATAATATAAATATGGTGCAATATGGTATAAGTTGTAAAAATCAAAACAAAGCTGTAATAAACGACAATACTATTGCCTTATCTACAGTAGATCCATACGTGAACGATAACGACAGGAGTCATGGTATTAAAATAGACCATTGTAATAGTGCAATAATTAGTGACAACCTTATCTCTGCCGACAATAGGGATTTCTGGTGGACACACGGTATCACTGCAGATTATTCAGATAATGCTTATATATATTGTAACCATACCTATAAAACTGGACATGGCATTGTGTGGAGCGGGAGCTATAGCAACCCAAGAATTTACAATAACAATATGCACCGCAATGCGGCTGGTTTAACCATCAATTGGGCAAGCTTTGGGCAACAAATAACTTATGCTGGCAACAATGGCCCAGCACCGATGTATGCCGATAATATTTGGGTAGGCCCTTATGGCAATTACTATCATACCAAGGTTTTTACTTGCCCTTCATGCCCCCCTATAGGCATTATGTATGCAAGGCCGCAACAAGGTACACCCTATTTGCCTAATCCATTTTATGCTTTTTCTGATCAACTTCAAATGGAATTAAAACCTGATAACCTTACCCCATCTGCTGGCACACTTCAATGGATTAATGCTGAAGAAAACAATCATTTTTGCAATTTACAAAGTGCTCAAAGTACTTTAGATAATATTCCTGTTACGAGTAATAATCTTTTGGCTACGGCTAATCCTTCAACTCCATTACAAGAAACTTTTGACAGTTATTGGTGGGAGATTTACCAAAAATATCTTAAATTAAGCGGAGATACCTTGTTGGATACTGAGGTGGTAAATTGGTTAGATAGTATGGAAAACACAGCAATTGGGCAATTGGTAAAAGTTAGCAGTGCTATTAATCCAAAGACCAACGACTATACAAGTATTGCGCTATTGCAATCTCAAAATGATTTAATTGTTGCCTTAACACAACAAGAATCGGTATTTAAAACTGCTAATTCATTGTGGTTACAAGCATTAATCTTTCAAAACGACAGCAGCTATAGCGGCTATCCCCCTTCAAGCTTTGATTTTGAAATGGTAAAAAGTTTATCTTGGGAATGCGCACGTACTCACGGCCCTGGAGTATATGAAATGCGTGTGTTAGCTAACTTACTTGATTCTAAGATAGTCAATTATTATAACACTTGTGAATTGGTTTATTATGAATCTCCGAATAGGGCAGTTAATGCCTCAGAGCAAGCATATTTGGATGATGAATCGCACGATTATGATTTTTTAAATTCTAGAGAAAAAGCGGATATTGTTAATTCATTCAATGTCTATCCAAATCCAAGCACAGGTTCATTTAATATTGATGTTGAGCAAATCAATTCTTCTCAAATTGTGATCAAGGTATATAATTCACTAGGGCAGCAAATTGAAACAATGGTTCAAGTTATCAATGAAAAAACAGTTTCGGTTGATATAAATAAACAAGCCGCAGGATTGTATACTATAGAGTTACTTTTAAATCAAAAAATTATTGGACGCGGTAAATTAAGCATTACAGAATGATTTCATTGCCCAAAATAGCAGCAACCTATGTTGCTGCTATTTTCTTTTTGTTGAGTTTTAAAATATTAGCACAACCCAATCTAGTGCCTAATCCAAGTATGGAGGTAATACCGCCAGATACTTGTCTACCTGGTAATTTAATAGATATACAACAACTATTTCCAAACGCCTTATTATGGATTGACCCAAACACTTTCAACGGCTCAACAGATTACTTTAATAGATGCCGCTCTTATTTTCCTTTTGGAGATACCTGGGCTGCTCCAGGCCCAAATAAATGGGGATATCAAGAACCTAGGACTGGCAACGGATATGTTTCTTTACAAACCTATTGGAGTGTGCAAAGTGCTAGAGGATATTGCTCTACAATGTTACAAAGTAAATTAAACCAAAGTAAATATTGTGTACGTTTTTACGTCTCATTAGGGGATACCTGCCCCAGTTACTGTAATACCATTGGTGCCTGTTTTAGTGATACGGTTCCTACTGTGAACCAAATGTTTAATTTTCAGTTAAACCCTCAAATAGAAAATGATGAAATTAATAATCCTTTGGGAGATATGCTTAACTGGACAGAAATAAGAGGCAGTTTTATAGCTAACGGAACAGAAAAATATATAACACTCGGTAATTTTAAAGACAATGCTTCCTCCGACACTGTAAATATTGTACCATGGGGCGGAACAATTAATGTAGGCTATTATGTAGATGATGTATCTGTAATAGAACTTAAAGCCCTACACAGCAATGATACCCTCGTTTGCCCGCAAAGCAACTTTAACCAAACACTTAAAGCCTACCCTGGTTTTGATAGCTATTTATGGAGTACAGGAGACACTACCAGAATCATTAACATTACTCAAGCTGGTACTTATTGGGTTACCGCCAGCAATTGGTGCGGCACAGTTACAGATACCATACAAGTAAATGTATTTAATCCTTTTGGGTTAGATCAATTGCTTGGTGCCGATAAAACTTTATGTGATTATCAATTCCCACAGCGCTTGCGGCCTTTACCACAATATGAAAATACTTTTAGCAATTACCTTTGGAGCACTGGCAGTGATACCAGTTTTACCGATGTACTTTTGCCTGGTATTTATTATGTAACAGCCGAGCATTTATGCGGTTTAGTTACAGATACCATTACTTTAAGCTTAGCCCCAAATCCTGTTCTTAATTTAGGCAATGATACTACGCTGTGTATTGGTCAGCAAATTACTTTAAACGCAGGTAATCATAACTCCTACACATGGAACAATCAAAGCATTTCACCAAGCATTACAATAAACCAAACAGGAAATTATAGTGTTACAGTAAGCAACGCGCTTAATTGCATTGCCAACGATAATATTCAAGTAAACTTTGTACAAGAAACAGCACAATTGTTACCAAATGATACCGCACTTTATGCCAGTGCTTTTCCATATAGCATCAATCTTTCAAATCAATATTCCAACTAT
>JBILUU010000399.1:0-2824 GCA_044370815.1 Bacteroidia bacterium | reverse complement strand
AACTGGCATTGAGGAAGAAACTTTTATAGTTGATGTGTGGGTGTTTTAACTAAAGCTTATACATTATGCTTGCACAAAGTGTGTATATAATTAAATCTTCATGGCTGACTTTTAAAAAGATGCCTCATGCATGACAAGTATGGTCATTGAGTTTAAATTTGTAATTGCATGTTTGAATAATAAACACGGAATTTTAATTATCGAATGTGAGAAAACAATCGATGGCAGAAAACGACAAAAAACTAATTAATGCGTAATGGCCTTTTTGTTGAAATAAGCCTTTATCAACTCCCACTTTTCACTCAACTGCTTTCTAAAAACATAACCAACAATTGACATAATTAGCAAATAAGGAATTAACATCAAATACAAAATTCCTGAATTAATACCACGCGCCACATTACCACCATGCTCGAGATTAGATGAAGGTCCCATGCGACATTGCACACAACCTTGAGCCATTGTTTCCAAATGTGCTAAAAGCACAAACCCAACAATCAACAACAAAATTTGACAACCGCGTTTCATAGTAACAAATGTACGAGTTAATTTTGGTAATAAGGAGAAATCATTAAATAAACTACAACACCTGTTATCGTTACATACAACCAAATAGGGTAAGCAAAACGAACCAACTTTTTATGTTTTTCTACTTGCATGTTTAAACCATAATAGAATGACATTAACACCATTGGTAACACAAGGGCAGCCAACATGATATGGCTGATTAATATGGTTAAATATAGTGGACGCATAGGGTTATCTTGAGGGTAAGCGGTTTCTTTTGCTAGCCAATGATAAATGATATAAGAAACTAAAAAAAGCGAAGACAAAATAAAAGCAGTAATGTTTACCTTTTTATGTGCTGCAATATTCTTTTGTTTGATAAAGTATAAGGAAACCATCAAGAGGATACTGCAAGTACCATTGATAAAAGCATTTAAGGTAGGTAAAGCATAAACAAAGTCAGGAATTGTTTCGGGAACAGGAAGTATTTTTCTGTTGAGGATTATTACCGCTACAAAAACAAAAATTGATACTCCTAATACAATTCTAAAGGTTAACTTGTCGTTCATATTTGATATAATTTGGTGGATGAGATTTTACATATTTTTAATCTTTCCGTATTCGGCAGCAAGCACAACCACTTCATCAATCATCCTGTTTACCTCCTTCAAACTTCCGCCATTATAATGGCCTCTGATGTGGTTATTTCTATCAATCAACAACAGTTCCATTTGATTGATGAATGATGCTGTTTGTTTGTTAAAAAGCGTATTACTTTCAAAAATTTCCAATAATTCCTGTTGCTTGCCGGCTGCTATTTGCCATACTTTAGACTCAGCATGCACCTTGTCGGCAAATTTTTTCAACTCATTCAGTGTATCGGCAGGAATTCCGTTGAGCACGGTAATTATTTTAAACTCTTTTTTCAAATAACTCAATTTATCTTGAGCTCTGTACAGCTGCGCGGCAATTTGATTAGCTTCAGCCGAATTCACTTTTGAAACACTGATCACAAATATTTTATTTTCAATTGTTGCGGCATCTATTTTTTCGTTGAGCTGATTGATCAACTCAAATGATGGAAGTTTATAAAATACAGAGTCGGTGCCGTTAAACTCAGACGGCCCGTAATGTGGTAATTTAACAAAAATATCTCGCCTGCCTTCAGACAGCGGTTTGCGTATAGCAAAATAATAAAATCCCAAACACAATAGTGATGGGATTAAAAAAATTGATAAGAAAAAAATTTTTTTGTTTTTGGTTGCGCTTGTCATACCGATTAAACAAATCTTTTTAAGATAAGTTTAAATCAGTGATGACCTTCCCCGCCTTCGTGTTTTGCACCTGCATCATGGTGGGCAGCGTTGGTCACATTCTTATCCATTACATACCTTCTTTCCTTGGCATAATTTCCTTCTCCAAGGTCAACCATGAAAACTAAATAAAGTATTAACACTATAAACGGACCAAGAATTACCCATTTCAATGCCTTCACCTCATCGCCAAGGTGCATGAAAGACATCACAATGTAAGCTGCTTTAACAATAGTTAAACCGATAAAGAAAACTTTAAGAAATGTTTTACTCAAGGCCCATGCTTCAGCTTGAAAGCCCACAAATAATTCAACCAAAGTAACACCCAACATAATCCAGAAAACCTTCCAAATTACCTTGCGCACATGCTTACCATGCTCTTCATCATGAAGAGCCATCATTTCGTATGAAGGATAGCCATCGTTAAATTCCATAAAACGCTATATTAAAATATTAGTTAATGATTACAATAAATAGAAGAAGGTAAACACGAATACCCAAACAAGATCTACGAAATGCCAGTACAAACCAACTTTTTCAACCATTTCGTAGTGACCACGTTTTTCATAGGTTCCCTTCAGAACATTCATATAAATAATAAAGTTAATTACCACCCCACTAAAAACATGGAATCCATGGAAACCGGTGATGAAGAAAAAGAAATCACCAAAAACTGGTAAGCCATATTCGTTGTATTGCAAATTAGCACCATGAATCAGTTGATCCTTCCAAACACCATCTACCAAAATATTTCTAACTGCTCCTTCAGGCGTACCTACAATAAAATTGTACCACTCCCAAGCTTGAGAACCCACGAACATCAGACCACCGATAATGGTAAGCAACATCCATTTTGCCACTTCATTCTTCTTATTCCTATGACCCGCCTCAACGGCTAAAACCATGGTAACAGAACTCATGATGAGGATAAAAGTCATTAAACCTACATAGGCCAACGGAATACTTCCTTCGTAAAAAGGAAAGTGATGAAACACATGACCAGG
>JBILUU010000019.1:0-16089 GCA_044370815.1 Bacteroidia bacterium | reverse complement strand
CGGTTAACAAACCCGAGAAGGTAAACGCATCGGAAACAAGGAAAAACCACATGTAAAGTTTACCGTAGCTGGCGCCAAGGGGTGAAACACCTCCCCCGCCCCAATTGGCTTTTACTTGTGTTGTTGCAGCGTGACTTGACATATAAATTGTGTTAGTTTATTTTCAGCGCGTAAAAGTAAAAAAATATTTTTTAACCCCAATCAGTATTTTATTAACCTTTTTTGAACCTGTTAATTTAGAATCATTTTAATCAAGATCCTTAATTCTTAAGTACAAGTTTATTAATCTCCTGCTTGTCAATGCTAATTTTCACATAGTAAGTGCCTGAAGGCAGATTGTTCATATCCATATTTACCTTATGCTTGCCTGCCCCATAGTTCTTTGCTTTTAAAACAGAAATGTTTCTACCCATAACATCAAATAATGACAAAGCAACCCTTTCTTCCTTATCCAAATCGAACTCAATATTTAAAAAATCAAAGGTTGGATTGGGATACAAATTTACATTGTGCTGCACCGCCAATTGCTTTAATGCGGTAAGATTTGGCAGTTGATTAGTATTTTTAATATAGGTAGAGTACATGCCAGATGAGTGAGTAGAAACAATTAATCTGCCATCACTTTCTCTGTAATCCATCATAGAAACAACTATTTTACCAATTTCGTTGGCGGCCAATTGAACCCAAACAGTGTTGGTAGAGTCAAGATTTACCGTACCATACAAGCCAGTGCTTGTACCCAATAGATAGGCAGTGCCACCTTCAGGAGGATGAATAATACTAGCCCATCGTACACTAGGCCCATTGCCCGATCCTGAGATATTTTGTTCTAAGTTTCCGGCCACTTTACGCCATCTACCACCACCATTTTCCGTATAAAATACGCTGTAAACAGAATAATTAGAAAATACTACCATCACCTTGTCGGCATCTTGCGGGTCAACCGCTATACAATTGATAAATCCGTTGGCAGGAAAGGCATTTGGTGTTGTATTTCCCGTAACATCCACAGGAGTGGGAGTGCCTATATGAGCATTATCAATTCTATAAAGTCTTTTTCTATTGGTGCCATAGTATACACGGTTAGCCGGATTCTTTGAAACACCAATTGCAGTTACCTCAGCTCCTGCCACAGGCACTGAATCGGGCCACTGAACCCAATTAGTGCTTATTGTATCCCAGTTATTTATCATTGGAATACCCGATAAATCTTGATTTTTCCAAAGATATTTTCCCGCAGCCAAATACATAATATTGTTGTTATTTGGGTCTAGCGTGTATGGATTAATAAATTGATAATCCCTGCCGCCAATAGGATCAATCCTTGCATAGGAGGTAATTGTACCGTTATTATCCACATTGGCTTTCATCATCCTGCCATTTTGGATTGAAAAGTAGTAGGCTGTTCTTCCATCAGCAATGGCACAAAAAGATCCATCACCACCTCTGGGTGTTACCCAAGGACTAGTAAGTATAGTATCGTTTGTAAACCAGCTGCCATTGTCTTGTGTTCCTCCAATAACGATGTCGTTGCCCGGAGTGCCATGGTCGATGGCTAATGTATAAAACATACTTGTGATATAACCATTATTTAAAGGTATCCATTGCATGGTATCCTGCAAGCAATTATTGGTTCGGAAAACACCGCCATCATTGCCACTAAGCATTTTATTGGGATCTGAAGGATAAAACAATATTTCATGTTGATCTGGATGATGATTTTCATACCCAAGCACAATAGGGAGTGTTGTTCCTTCTTTATAGCCACCAACAAACCTATTAGTTGATGGATCAGCAAAGCCATTGGTAGAGCGATATAAATTGGTACCACCAATAAAAACTACATTTTCATCATCAGGTTTTACCTTTATAACAAGGTCGTATGAACCTTGGCAATAGAACTTATCAAATGGACCGCCCGTGGTAGGCAAACTATTGCTTAAATCTTCCCAAATACCTCCCGCACTGTCGCCATTGCCGGATATGTAGGTGTATTTCCATAAACTATTCCATTCCACATCACCAACAAAATTGGTATCGGGTGTTCCAAAACCCGGGGTATTTCCCAGAAAATAAACCACGTTTTCATTGGTTGGTGCAAATGCAGAAACTATTCTATCATAGGTAGCAGGAAAGTTAGGAGGAGTAATATTTGTAAAATTAATGCCATCAGGGCTGCGCCATATTCCTTTACCACCGCCATCACTACCAATTGTAGCATATACTACGCCTGCTGGTGTAACATTCACATCAGTCCAATAGGCCGAACCGTTTCCTTTCACAACCGACCAAGTAGTGCCACCATTTATACTTTTATAGATATTTCCATAGGTGGCTGTAAAAACTACATCGTTTACTGTATCATTGGGATAGGTAATCACTTTATAAATAATATCCCAATTGCTATCAAATGTTTGCGGTGTGTTTGGAGCTGTAGCAGCAAGCTTAGTCCAGGTGAGTCCGCTATCGGTTGATTTATAAAGGCCGTTACCGGAATAAAATGCGCCACCACCACTTGCACTGCAAAAAGGATCGCCTGATCCAAAGTACCACACATTGGTGTGCCCCGGACGTTTATCTTGGGCAATACAGGTAATGCCATGATAATCGTCTTTTGCTGTAATTTGTGTCCACGATTGACCACCATTTGTTGATCGCCAAACACCACCAGAATTGGTTCCCGCCAACAAGATGTTTTCATCATTAACATCCATCGCCAAAGCTCTGGTAATGCCACCAACATTCCAAGGACCGCGTTGATGCCAATTGATATTTTCTGACCTGTTGCTCAATTGATTATCAGCAGGCAAAGTATTGGCCAACATGAGTTCCTTTTCCCTTATTCGGTCTGGAATTTTTCCTGTTTCCGGATCGGCCTGCCTTTTCAACTCCCAGGCACCGCGCCCCTCCGGATCATCTGGATTCCCAAATTGATGATTATTTTGAGCCTGAAGCTGAGTAAAGAACATTCCGGCAAGCAGGGTAACAATAAAAGTTTTCATATCAGTAGCATTTTTAAAAAAGTAAAGTTATGAAATCTTTCAACGCAATAATTCATAGCTTGCAATTTCATAACGGGATAAATCACCTGGGACAGATTTAATGCGCAGCTGCGCCTCAAACATTTGATCTTGTTTAAGACCCGGCAGTATCACTTTTGCAGGATATATCTTTTTAAATTCTTCGGAAGAGGCTAAAGTATGAATGAAATTAATCATGAGCGTATCGCCAAGCACAGGCTTTTTAGCTATTCCGTATCCGCACGAACGACACTGCGTGAGCACGACTTTGGCCTTACATGAAAATGTTCGACACGGTTCATCAGATTGCGCGTTGGGTGGAAAAATTTGCACAGCATAACCCTGTATTATGCAGGTGCCAGGCTCGGTTGGATATACCGTTGGCTGCTGTTTGTTTTCTGATGAAACAGAGGAGTTACTGCTATTTTTATATGATTTTGTTTTGCAGGTTATGAACGAGCATGACGCTATGATTAAAAGGCCTATAAAACTTATTTTTTTATTTGAATAGTGAGGCATGTTGTTGATTAATAAGTTTAAATATGCTGGCCACAGCGGGGCATACGAGTGTATTTTTTAAGGTTAAATCAAGTATTTGATGTATTCGTTTTCTATTGGTATGGGGATATTCTCTGCAGGCAGTAGGTCTATCTTTATAAATGGTACAATAATTTTCATGATCTAAAAATGGACAAGGTGCACTTTTTAATACATAATCCTTATCATCATCAATCATCAAATAGTTTTCAATGAATTGAGTGGGTTTTATTCTTAATGCCTTAGATGCTCTCTCTATGTCCTTCATATAAAAAATAGGACTAGTGGTTTTACAGCAATTAGCACATTGCAAACAGTCTATTTCCTCGAAAACCTGTTCGTGTAAATCATGAAAAATTTTATCCGCATCGTTTGTTTTTTTGCGTTTCAATTTACCGATTAAAGCAGCATTTGATTCCTTGTTTTTAACTGCGCCTTGGAGTTCACTGATGTATTTCATCAATACTTTTTTAAATTTTAAAATTCAAACTTAGTCTGTTGCTGCTTACAATAATAATTTTCATAAAGAGGTTACTCTTTGAGCGGCTCAAATATACTAATCAATTTGTATGATACACACGGACAGACTGAGGATGATAATCTAAAAAATTGCCTATTATTCAAAGTAAATTTTTTATGCAACCGGTATAACGCAATGAAAATGTTTCTACTACTGTCAAAAAGTACTGGTAATTGAACATTCGTATATATTTTTCCGATTGAAAAATAATAGAATCCGCAATCGAAGGTAAATTTGGAATATTGAAATTGTTTCAAACGAAATCGATGCATGTTTGTATGCTCGGTTCAAATTGTTTATTTCGGTATTAGCAAGTTGCCGATTGTTAAAAGTTCAAAACATGACAATCATTTTTACGGCTTGTTATAAACAAAAACATGTTCAAACAAGCTTTGTATAAAGCATTACAAAGCTGTGATATCTGACTATTTTGCACATCCAAATTTAATGGATGCATAATTACATGTTGAGATCTATTGTGTTACTGATGTTACTCACACTAATTGGTGTGCTTGAGGCCCGTAATCATGCCTCTGTTGCTGTATTGCAACAGCGAGGCACCGCACATGAGGCCACCTATAGTTTTGGCATTGACATCAGCAGGTATCAAACAATTATGTGGGACAAGCTTGATACCAATATTAATTTTATAATCTGCAAGGCAAGTGAAGGTGTTACCATTACCGATCCTAAGTTTTCTACCTTTTGGTCAAAGATAAACCCGCGAGTTAAGAAAGGTGCTTATCATTTTTTCAGACCCCAAAACTCAGGTGTTGATCAAGCTAATTTATTTTTAAGTGTGGTGAATTTTGAAAAAGGTCATCTTTTCCCTGTTATTGATGTAGAGAACGGAAGGGCCTACAAACAGGTGAAGGCGGCATTGGTTGCTAAAAGATTGAAAGAAATGATTAAGTACATAGAGGACGAACTTCATGTAAAACCCATCATATATACCAATGCAAGCTTTTGGAACAAGCAATTTGGTCCCTATTTTGCTGATATGAAAAACGATTATCATTTATGGATTGCAGACTACAGATTGCGCGAAGAACCTGCCATACCAAAAGGATGGGATGATTGGACGATTTGGCAACATAGCTGCAAAGGTGTTGTTAACGGAATTTTAAATGAGGTTGATTTAAATGTTTGCAAGGTTGATTTAGAGGAACTTTCGATAAAATAGAAATACATCAAAGCAGGAAATAGCAACCTTTTAGGATCAACTTATTGTTGATAATTTTCTTACCTTTATGCGGCAATTTTGAACAATGGAAAAATTTGATTTATGTGTTATTGGTGGCGGTCCTTCGGGCTATGCAGCTGCCATGCGAGCCATTGATTTTGGCAAAAAAGTTTTACTAATTGAAAAAGATAAAATTGGAGGCGCAGGATTATATAATGGTGCCTTATGGAGTAAAACCATGTGGGAATACTCTCAAAAGATAGTGCAAATAAGACAAGAGACGGGAGAGAACCGAGCAAGTTTTGAAGGCATGATGAAAATGGTGAATGAGGCCTTATTTGATCGTAAGTCTCAGATGACAGTGCATATGAAGCTATTGTATGAGGAAACCGAAAGCAAGTTATTCAACTACGAAAAAGGCATCGCTTCCTTCATTGATAAAAATCACATACGCATTAAAAAGAAAAAAGAAGAAAAAGTAATCTATGCCGATCATATTGTGATTGCCACAGGAAGCAGGCCACGCAAGGTTGATAATATACCTGTAGACGAGCGCATCATTGTTACAAGTGATGGCATTGACAACTTCAAAAAATTACCCGAAAGTCTTGTTGTAGTTGGGGCAGGTGTGATTGGTTGCGAGTTTGCAACTATATTTTCAAACCTAGGTAAAACCAAAGTTTTTTTAATAGATAAAGGCGACAGGATTTTACCATTTGAAGATGAAGATGTGGCGCTCATGGTAATGGAAAACTTAGAAAAAAATGGGGTAGTGATTCATAAAAACTCTAGTTTAAATAACATTAAAATCATTGATGGCCGTGTTCATTACGAGTTAAAATACAATGACGGCAGACTTGAATCTTTTGAGGTTGAACATGCCCTTATTTCTATAGGTCGTGTGCCAAATGTAGAAGATCTTAATTTAGAAGCCGCAGGTGTAGAGCTCAATGAAAGGGGTTATGTTAAAGAAATTGACACACAAACCACTACCCCGAACATATATGTTGCCGGTGATTTAAGTGCTAACATTGCACTTGTTAATGTTGGAGAAAGAGAAGGAAGACATGCGGTAGCAAGAATATATGGCAAGCATGTAAAACCTTTGGTATATACCAATATATCAACTATTATGTTTCTCAATCCCGAGGTTGCCTCTGTTGGTATGGGCGAGCAAGAAGCAATGGAAAAATGTATTAGTGTGAAAGTTGCAAAAATAGATTACTCATGTATTTCAAGAGCAATAGCCATGCGCAAAACCAATGGTTTTTTTAAAATCCTTGTAAGTAATGATGAGGATATGCGCTTATTGGGAATGCGTGCCGTTGGCGAACATGCCAGCAGCGCCATACAAGCTGTGGCCTATTTGATACACACCAATCAAGGAATTGAAGAGCTTGCTGTAATGATGCATCCTCATCCCTCTATCATTGAAGGAATTCAAGAATGTGTGCGCATGTTGCTTGGCAAATCAATTTATAAATCATCTGTTTTTAAAGACAAACTCAAATGCTATGTACGCGATCAACAAACGTGCATTCCTCTTGAAAAACTATAACTTGTTTGATGCTTTATCTTGTTCCCACCCCTATAGGTAACCTGAAAGACATTACACTCAGGGCCATCGAAATACTACAACAAGTAGATGCAGTAATAGCCGAAGATACAAGAAAAAGTGGGCAATTGCTTAAGCACTTGAACATTGAAAAAAGATTGATTTCATTTCATGCACACAATGAACATAAGGTATTAGAAAGCATTTGCCAGCGGCTGCAACATGGTGAGCAATTAGCATTGGTTACCGATGCCGGCACCCCGGGCATTTCAGATCCAGGATTTTTACTGGTAAGAGCTTGCGTTCAGGCAGGTATTGAAGTATGTTCCTTACCGGGTGCTACAGCATTTGTTCCTGCTCTTGTAAACTCGGGATTACCTTGCGAAAGATTTTGTTTTGAAGGATTTTTACCTGTTAAAAAAGGCAGGCAAACACGATTGGAAAGTTTAAAGGAAGAAAAAAGAACCATGGTTTTTTATGAGTCTCCTCATCGATTAATCAAAACACTTACACAATTTAAAGAAGTCTTTGGCACTGATAGAAAGGCCTCTGTGAGTCGAGAAATAACAAAGCTTTACGAGGAGAACAGAAGAGGAAGCATAGAGCAACTATTACAATATTACGGCACACAAACTATCAAAGGAGAAATAGTGATTGTGGTTGAAGGAATGGGCACTTCGAAAGTAGCCGAAGAGAATTAGCAGGAATTTTTAACTTACATTCATCTCAATATCTTCAAGATTTAGTTTGCCAAATTCCTTATGATTTCCGCCAAATACTCAATGCACCTTTACTAATACTCAATTTCTGTAGTGATTCTTTTTGCGATTGAATTACCCCCAATTCATCATTAGTAAATTCGAAATCTCTACAGCAGGATAATGCCTATACTACTATAATCTAGCACAATGAGGCTATACTACAATTGGGCTATATTGAAAGTACAATCGGTATTTTCTTTCCATACAATGGTAAAAAACATTTGCGCAGAAGGCAATAAAAGCTAAACCGAATTCCAGCTTATTTCTACCAAATTCTCATCCAAGTCCTCCTACTACTCAATTTAACATTTTGCATTGATTAATGATAGAGACATTTGCCAACGAAACTCAAAAACAATTGCGATGATGACCTTCAATCTATTGAGTATACTCAATAACATAAATAACAAACACTATCATTTATATCACACTATGAAGAACCTTAGTTTTGATGCAAAATTTAATCTTAAGTCGGAACCCAATGAACTGATTGTAGAAGGATCAATTACCACTGAGCGCCCCGATGATGAGCTTATTATTGAAGTATCCTCTAATCCAATCTACATCGAAACCATGCTTTTATTGGAAATTAAATTGAAGCAAGGAAATGGGCCCATGCAGGATCATCGGAAAACATTTACCTACAAATTAATCAATAGTAACACAAAACATTTTACCAATGTAAAAATCATCTATGGCAATGGTGAAACGAAGTCTCAAATTGTGAAAATTGTTGGGTGATGATCAACAAATCAGCGCAACCGAAAAGCTGAATAAAAGAAGTAGGAAAACTAAAACCAAAGAACTCATGAAAAAACTGATTCCCATTATTAGTTTATGTCTATCATTTATTGATGCAAGTGCACAAACAATGTCAATAAGCAAAAGCGTAAATATTGCTTATAAAAATCAAATTTATGGAGTGAAGTTAACGCATATTGAACCGGCCGGTATAGTATTCAGCTACCCCTCTAGTCAGACACGGAATGATGATACACTATATACTGTGAATGAAAGTTTGTTCTGTTTGAAGATGGCTAATATCATTGCTAATCATCGGGAAAATAAGTACAGTGTCAAAATCGATTCCTTAATTAATAGTTCAGAATTTAAGATGCAGTCACAGCAGGCTTTAAAGACCTTCAATGCAGAAATTAAAGAACTGATGAATGACAATACAGCATTTGATTGGGGTATGAATAATAAAGATTTCAATGATTATGAAGTAAAAAGAAATCAAGTTGAAGATATGAAAGATACCATTTTAAAACTTATTTACAGCAGGCCAAAAATGTGTATAATATTCAAAAAGAGTGATAGAAAAAAATCAATGATCACCGAGAGAGAAAACTGGAAAAAAAATGACAGGCCCAAAAAGTCAGCATTCAGGGCTCAATTGAGGAAGTTAAATAGGGATTCCAAAAATATGCTCCGCGAGAAATCAAAACCTAGTATTTTCTTAAGTGGCAGTGCTATCTCTTTCTTGAATAAATCCCTGAATAACGATTCGATAAAAAGCAATGTCACCTCTTTGGGAATACATGCGGTAAAGGCAAATTTATTTGATTTTGATGCAGATATAACCTTTTCACAGAGTGACGATATCATTAAGAGCGCTGACCGAAATGTATTCGGAAGTTCAATTTTAGTGCCCGGTATCAGAAAATTTTCACTACTCACTAACTATCGAAAGTACCATGTATTCAATAAGGCAGCGAGACCTTTTTTCACTAACATAGGTAGTAGTTTTTCAATTAACGTCACCCAAGTGCAATGGTTGTACAACGGGAATGATTCGAGCCTAATCAATAAAAATCAACCCGTAAAAGTAATACCTCTTGCAGTAGACTTTGGTCTTACTTATGATTGGATAACTATTGCCAAAGACCGCAGCAATGTTAATGAAGGTGTGAGAATATCAACAGATGTGGGTATTTGCAGCAGAACAATCCTAGGAAACTTAGGACAAAGTAAAATTCTACTGGACAAATTCCTTGGTAGTCCACGCGTTGTTTATGTTGGATTATACGCAGGTTTCAATGTAAAAATTCAGCGAATTACCATGTTTTTCAATGGTGTAATATTACCAAACTATGGTATTAGTTTCAATGGTAAAGGCTTAGGGAGGCCGGTTCCCGGGCTAACCGGTGGACAACTTGTTTCAAATCTTGGCTTTAGAGCAGATATTGTTAAATTTTAAATATTGAAATCATGAAAACTTCAAATCAAAACATGCTATATTTTTTATCATTAACGATAATACTAATGGCATGCAGCAAAAACAAAAGTATTTTCAATGCCTCACGAGAGCGCAATAGAATTGAGTTGTATTTCAATGAAAGTACAATCAGTAATCTCACAGATACTATTTATATCAAAGATACAAACCAAATTAATTTGACATGTAATTTGGTCGTAGAACAAGGTGTCTTTGAGTTTGAAAAGATTATGTATCAAATTGAAGATTCTTTAAAAATTATTTCGAGTGATAGTGGCAGTATTGTAAATGTTAGGTACTCAGTAGGCATCGGCCCATGGAAGAAAAATAACATCGACTTTATTGACCCATACTCAGACAAATTATTTATACCCGTGAAGCTAAGTTTGATGAACGGCATTGGATATTATGACCTACGTTTCAAGGCATATTCCTATAAAAATCTCGACTCTAGCAATGTGATTTCAAAAAAGATTTATCTCAGATAAATCAATCATTTCAAACAATTAAACTTTTTCATACAAACAGCATTCAATTATTGCATGCTGTTTGTGCGCAAATTGAATAGTATGCCATAACAATCACTCCAATTGCAATTTGGTTTCATAAACTCCCAAATCTGTTTCAAATTTTATCACATACATACCTTTACTTAAATGGGATAAATTTAAAGTTAAGGGCCTGCTGAAACTGCATTCGGCAAATTGTTGCTCGTGAACCTTGTAACCATTCATGCTGAGTATTTTACATCTTACATTTAAATGTGTGGCCTCGCTATTGATATGTATAATTCCTTGGCTTGGATTGGGATAAACTTTATATGCGTTTCTGATTTCAAAATCGTTTTCTGCTATGGCTGAAACAATTGCTTGAGGGAGCGAAAATTCAGATTTACAGCCCATACTATCGCTCACCTGTACTTGATAAATCCCTGTTGTGCTTGGTACAAATTCCTGCGATGTAGCGCCCGAGATTATTGAATTGTAATAGTACCATTGATTACCGTTGGCATAACTTGATACAAGTGTACCTGCATTGTTGGTAATCACAGGTGTTTGGAAATTCTGAAAAACCTTCACAATAACCTTTGCAGTATCATAACAACCCGCTTGCCAACCGCTAACAGTATAGCTTGTTGTAATAGAAGGATTAACAGCATTAATTGCATCTGTGGCACCATTGCTCCAAACATAGTTATTGGCACCTGTGGCCAATAGTGTTACACTGCTGCCTTTACAAATACTATCAACCCAAGCTATTTGAACCGTAGGAGAACTTTGCACCACAATTGTTTTGGTGATGCTATCACTTCCTGCAGTGTTAGTGGTAATCAACTTTACCTGATAGGTACCAGGATTGGCGAAATTAAATGTTGGATTTTGCAAGGAAGAATTTAAAGGATAAGCACCGTTTGCGGTCCACCACCATGATGTTGGCGTATTGGAAGAATTATCATGGAGTACCACGGGATTATTACTGCAAATCGTAATTGAGGTATCAAAATCAGCATTAGGAGTTTGCACAACTAGGTTATCATCTTTGGTGTACCATATTGGTGCAGTCCATATTTTATTACCATCAGCTTGCACAATGTATAAGTAATAATAATAAGGTGTATTGCTAATTGCGTTATGCGTGTATGCTAAGGAATTGGTGTTATTTACGACAGTGAGTTGTGTAGGTGCATTTCCACTTCCTGCGATCCCCGAGAAAACAGCAATGCTTGCAGTACTCTCTCCATCAGGATCATTAATACTAACTTGTATGCTTGGATTACCCGCATGCGTGATGATACTTCCCATGGGCTGGTTTAATATACTGAAGTCAACCTTGGTATTCCAATCATCGGAGGCATAAAACCTTCTTTTTCTGAAAGCGTTGTATATTTCAGCGCGACTCAACAAAGGAGCTTGCACAACCAATCTGCCCGCACTTTGTCTTCCAAATACAGAATTATGGGTGTCATGATCAATACCCGGTGCTACATGATATCCTCTGCGCAGAGCATCGTTATACCTGCTTAAAAAATTGGATGAAGAGGGGTTGGAATAAGAGCTGTTGGTGGAAAATGCAGGACCGCTGCGCATAGCCATCCCAACAATAGCTTCATTGGCAACAGGGTTATACGGTTGATTAAACAAGTTATTGTAATCGTCATACTGAGGATGCGCCAAATAGGCAAAGCTGCCCGTTTTTCTGTTAATGGTTTGGTAAAGTTTATTGTAGTCGGCTTCATTTACAAAAATTTCTTGAGGTCCAAAATCCCAACCACAAAGCGAGTCGAAACCATACACCAATAAATGACCACCACTTGAAATTACGCCCCACTCCATTCCATACATAGCCACAAACTGCCCGTCAACGGTTGCTGCATCAGCATCATCTAACCCTTTTTGATAATATACAGGGGCAGGCATGCCGGCACTGTAATGATTGTGTTCAGAAATGCCATAAAAATCTATTTGAGTTGATTGTTTTGCATAGGTAAATGCTTGCAAAGGAGTTGTCATACCTGATGTTGCACTATCCTTATTGCCATCAGAATAGGAAGTATGGGCATGCATATTTCCAAAATAAAAATTTAATTGCTGTGCGTGGCAATTACTGGAAATTATTAGGCCTACAAGCAGTAAATATTTTATCATTTTAAACAAAATGCAATAACAAATTTAATAAAAGAAAGGCAAGGTTAAGTTGCTTAATAAGATGCACAATGCAATATCACCACTAATAGAGAAAAGTAAGCATGCGCTCTTACTTCAACATGCTTATAATCAGCTCAGGAATTATAGCCAATACAAACAACAAAATCACACAAATCAAATAAAGCAATTTGTGCATGCCATTAAGCTCAATGGCAGCTTCGTTTGATTGTTTGAAATACACAGCAATAATTACTTTAAAATAGTAATAAACACTTATTAAAGATGCAATCACCGCCAATATCACAAGCTTATATCGGCCTGCTTCAATGGCAGCGTTGAAGATGTAGTACTTCCCAAAAAATCCTGCTAAAGGTGGTATACCTGCCAATGATAGCATAGCAACAGTGATACCAAATGCCATCAAGGGATTTCTTTTAGCAAGTCCATTAAAAGCACTGATATCGGCACCTTCGTTTTTGTTTCCCGAAACTGTAAACAAGATATGAAAAGCCAACAACGATGCTAGTGAGTAACTTAATGTGTAATAAAATATTGCGCCACCGGATAACTTGCTCATAGCAACTAAAGCAATTAATAAGTAACCGGCATGTGCTACACTTGAGTAGGCAAGCATACGTTTTACGTTTTGTTGAAACACAGCTGTTACATTTCCAACAAACATGGTTAATACTGCCATCACTGAAATTGCAACTTGCCATACCTCCGGAGCATGACCAAAAGCATTGTAAAACAACCTGGCAAATGCCACCACAGCGGCTGTTTTAACTACTGTAGCCATGTATGCGGTGACCATGCTTGGAGCACCGGTATATACATCGGGCGCCCAAAAATGAAAAGGCGTAGCCGATACTTTAAAGGCCATTCCAATCATCATTAATACAATAGCGGCAATAAACATCATTGGGAGGTTTCCGGCATTTGCAAAGCAGTAATCACCTATGGCCTCAACATGGAAAGACCCTGTAACACCATAAATAAGTGCCACACCAAACAACAAAAAACCTGTTGCAAAAGAACCCATTAAAAAGTATTTCAAGGCAGCCTCATTGCTAAACAAATCATTTTTCTTACTGCCTGCCAATACATACATGGAAAGACTTAATATTTCAATACCAATAAAAAGCATTGTAAGATTGTTATAACTTACCATTACAAATGCGCCAACAAGGGTAAATAGTGTAAGGGCATATTTGTCGGAAACGTGGGTTTCATGTTCAATGTAATCATTTGCTCCAAGCAACCACAACAGGGTAATAAACGACATTGATGCAGTAAATACAAGCGCGTAATTATCTAAACGCAACATATTGTTGAATAATCGTATATCAGTATTCCAGTCGTAAACAGAAACACCTATAGCTGCCAATAGCCCAAGGCAAACAAGCGGAAAGAGCAACTTCTTAAAATTAAAAAGTTCTGCTAACATGGCTCCTATACCTAAACCTGACAAGAGTAATAATGACTTCATTTCTTTAATTTAACGGTTTGGATTGTTATTCTTATTTCTTCAAACAGCCTATCTTATTGTTTAACCATTGTCAACAGTTGCTGAATTGCCGGCTCTGCAATGTCAAACAGAGGTTTTGGGAAAACACCCATCAAAATAACCAAAGCTGCACAAATCCATAAAATATGTGTTTCGTGATTTTTTGCCTCTTCAAATTTTTCGGTAGCTGTGCTTACCTCGCCTAACATTGATTTTTGGTAGGCACTCAACATGTAAACAGCACCTAAAATGATTGTTATTCCTGCAAAAAGCGCATACATTCCACTAACTTGATATACCCCGTTGAGCAATAAAAACTCACCCGGAAATCCGTTGGTGAGCGGAAGCGCCACACTTCCCATCATAATGACCATAAAAAAGGTAGCAAATTTAGGCGCTATTGATCGCACACCGCCTAAGTTTCCTAGTAGGCGTGTGGAGGTTCTTTTTTCAATCATATCTGCAATAAAGAACAAGGCAAACACATTGATTCCGTGACTTAGCATTTGATACACTGCCCCCGATAAACCCTGCTCATTGAGACTAAATACACCAGCGGCAATAAGTCCTACGTGCGCTATGGAGGAATAAGCAATAAGTCGTTTCATATCGCTTTGCACCCAAGCAATTAGCGAGGCATATATAATGCCGATGATTGCCAACACCATGGCCAAATTAGCATAAGCCGCAACACCATCCGGAACAATAGGGAGTAACCATCTGATAGCTCCATAAATACCCATCTTCAACATAATTCCTGATAGTAGCATGGTACCCTGCGTAGGCGCTACCACATAAGTATCTGGCTGCCATGTATGCAAAGGGAAAATCGGCATTTTAATAGCAAATGCTAAAAACATACCCCAAAATATAGCACGCTGTGCATTTAAGTCTAATGCCTGTCCGGCCGCATAAAGTGCATCAATGGAGAATGAATGTGTTCCCGGTGTTTGTTGATACAAATAGATAAGTGCCACTAGCATGAACAAACTTCCCACCATGGTGTAAAGGAAAAACTTAAAAGTAATTTTAGCTCTACCCTCTCCACCCCATAACAAGCAAATAAAGTAAATAGGTATGAGTGCCAACTCCCAGAAGATATAGAATAAAAATCCATCGAGCGCTGTGAAAACCCCTATCAAAGCCATTTGCATCAGCAACATTAAACCATAAAAGTTGTGCGGTTTGGAATAGTTGTGTCCGAATGAAGAGTATACAATGAGCGGTGTTAAAACGGTAGTGAGCAAAATCATTAACATAGAAATTCCATCAACTGCCACATAAAAATTGATACCCAAACTTGGTATCCAAGGAACGTTGCATACAAACTGACTTTCTGCATTAATTTGGAACTGAGACAACATGAAAATTGCTATTGCCAATTCTGCCAATGAAGCTCCTAAAGCAATCCGTTTTGATTGCTCACCACCTAAGGTGATGATGTAAAGCCCTGCTACTAGGGGCAAAGCAATGAGTATTGCTGTTAACATATCTTATTTTTCAAACTTAATAACTAATATACAAAAGCAATAGTGCAATCGAAAGCACCATCACGAAAACATAATATCCTATTTTTCCTGTTTGCGCTAATCTCATGTTGCTACTACTCCATACAACTCCTTTTCCAATGAAATTCACGAATCCGTCAACAACCTGAATATCCATCACACGATAAAAAATACCACTTAACCAGTGCAATGGCTTTACAATAATTGTGTCGTACACCTCATCCACATAATACTTATTTGCTACCAATTTGGAAAGAGGGCTAAGCGTTACGCCATCTGCCTCTGGCAGTTCACCTTTTGAAACATATTTGTTGCGAGCCAGCAACACCACTACCGTAACGATAACGATTGCCAAGGCCATGAGTGCATACTCTGTTGAATGAGAAATCTCGGCAGGCAACATTCTCAAATCTGAATCAGCAAACACAGGACTGAGGAATGATTTCAAAACATGCTTTGCATGAAATGCCTCTGGCAATCCAATGAAACCGCCAATGACAGATAGCCCCGCCAATATCATCAACGGTATTGTGATTGACTTTGGTGACTCATGCAGATGCTCCTCTTGATGATGCGTACCTCTGAATTTTCCGTAGAAAGTAAGAAACAATAAACGAAACATGTAAAATGCAGTT
>JBILUU010000199.1:0-5676 GCA_044370815.1 Bacteroidia bacterium | reverse complement strand
CAATGTTATGATAGTGCGCGCACAACTAAATCTACTGCTGAGTTTGAAGATAGAACTATTGATGATAAACAAAACATAGTGTGGAAAATCCGGAGATTTACTCCTGTGTTTGAAGGTGATGTGTTTCGCTACATGATATCCTACGGAATGGATATTACGGGAATGAAAAATCAAGAAATGCAAATTATAGCATCTTTGGAAGAAAAAGAATCATTGCTTGGTGAAATTCATCACCGCGTTAAAAATAATTTAACACTTGTACTTGGTTTAATTGAAATGCAAAGAGACTTGCAAACAGATAATCTCCTTAAAAATCAATTTAACGAGATTAAAAATAGAATATACACAATGGCATTGATACATGATAAAATGTATAAGTCAAATTCATTTGCCAATATTGAACTCAGCGAGTATCTGAGAGATCTGTTAACGAGTGTATCAAGGTTTTACGGAAAGGGTAAGGCGGTAAACTTAAAGTTTGATTTACAAAAAGTATTTGTTAAAGGCAAGGATGCAATACCTATCGGATTGTTGATGAATGAGATTGTTACAAATTCATTCAAATATGCATTTAACAGCAACTCACACAAAGGAAATCTTCAAGATTTAATACTGGTTTCTTTGCACAAAACGTCAAATGTAGATAATGAGTTTGTTATATCTGTTAAGGATAATGGTCCTGGTTTGCCTGAAAACTTTGATTTTAGTAAAACTAAATCACTTGGATTTAAATTGATACATATTTTTGTAAAACAGCTAAAAGGAGAATTGAATTATTTTAATGACAGCGGTTTAACTTTTGTAATTAAATTTAAACTGTAAGCATAGATAAATCAAAAAGCTGAAAGTATTTTGTAATTTATTTTTTAGCTCAGCTATGATGATTGAGATTGTTCAGTGTTAAGGAATCTTTTCGAATAGTACATCCATCTTTAAATCGTTTTGCACATTTACCGAGTAAGTATTTTCCTTGATGCCATGTGTGGTTATCATGGTGAGGAAAAGCGCTTTTTTTGTGCCTGTTTCAGCTCTAAATGTAGCCAACTTATTGCTTAATTCTTTGTCATATTTTTTATCAATGATAAATGCATCTGTAGAAAATTTCATCTCACAAACATTAATCACACCATCTCTGCGATCGATGAGTAGGTCAATTTGAGCACCATTTTTCGATTTTGTGCTTTTCCAGGCCGATTCTTCTGTACTTACACCACTGATGCCCAATCCCTTTTTTATGTGATCTGAATGCATCAGGCAAGCCTGTTCAAATGCATAGCCACTCCAAGCTTTCACCTTAGGATGGTCAATCATTTTTTTCCAATGATTTTTTTCGAATCTTTTTTGCCCTTTGATAAATTTGACATGAAACAAAGAGAAGAAATCGCAAAGTTGATAGAGACTATTTCTTTCTTTTTTCCCAAAAGGAACATACTTGCGAATAAAACCACTTTCTTCCAATTCTTCGAGCAGCGTGGTAAGCGTTCCGCCTGTGGTAAAATGTGTATGAGTGCTAATTTCTTCACGCGTTAATCCTTTGTTCTTTTTCGACATGGCAGAAATAATAGCTTCATGTCTTTCTGCTTTTGCGAATAGTGATTTAAATAATTTATTGAATTCGCCAACAAGAAAGCCATTTCGTTCGAAACAAAGTTGATCAATATTTTGTGAAGCACTTAGGCCTCTTTTTATCTCATCCCAATAAAATGGGATACCACCTAATACCATGTATAATTGTATCACATGATGCTTAGGGAAAGAAATTTTTTTACTCAATAAAAACTCTTCGCATTCTCTTAAATTAAAGGGTTCTATTTTTATTTTTTGTGTGATTCGGTTATGTAGACCTCCTCTATTATTAATTAATGTGTTAATCATCCATGATGCCGCTGAACCGCATACAATCAAGAGTATGTCTGTTCTTGATGAGGCCCAACTATTCCAGAAATGTTCGAGCGCTTGTATAAACCTAGAACGAGCTGTATCGAACCATGGTAATTCATCAATAAAAATTACTTTTTTCTTTTGTTTTGACTTTTCAATAATCAAACTTATTTGCTCAAAAGCTTCCATCCAGTTTGTAGCATTTAGTGCTGCTTTTTTAGGATATTGCTTTCGCATTGTTATATTAAAATTAGATAGTTGATCTTTATAAGTAGCTTGTGCTACTCCTGTAAGATGAAATGTAAGCTTTCCTTCAAATAAACTTTTTACCAAATATGTTTTACCAACTCTTCGTCTGCCATATAAAGCTACAAATTCTGATTTATTAGAATTGTACCTTTGATTGAGCAAAGAAATTTCGTATTGTCTGCCTATAATCATAAATTTATATTTAGCCACAAATATAATAAAAAACATACTTATGGCCAATTATAAAATTAATTTAACCAGCCATAACTTATATAAAAAATACACATACGGCTAATTATAATAATTACATATACAGTTATTTTTAATTCAAAAATAAGCCTATGATCTATTGTAATATATATGGCCGTAATTTACATAAAAAATATAGTTACGGCTAAATATAAAATTTGTAAAATGTATTAAATTAGCTACAAAACCCTTATTTAAAAAGTACTATGAAAATATTTAAGCATATTTATCATTCGTGAAAATTACAGAAATATTGAAAGTTATATTCATATAATATGAAGTATTTATTGTTGTATTTCCTGTCAATTGTATCGTTATTAAAAACATATTTGAATTTGCAGATTCATCATTGTTTTGTAAATTATGATGGATATGCTCTCAATAGATTGATGTATAAACCCGAATTAATCAGTAGAAGTTACGCATGTAACGCACTAGTGATTTTATGAGGGCAATCCCGCTTAGCAGGTGTTTTCAATCCATTGAACCAATGGATTGAATTACAGCTGTTTTAGCGATTCCGCATTTTCTAATGCGGAATTTGGGATAAACGAGCATCATGTTGAACAATATTGGCAATAAGCTTTGTAAATATTAACATGAACTTTTGATGAGTCATCATTGATATAGGCTGTTATATCAATGATGTTTTTTTTATCCAAATTAAACTCGAATAAATAGGCAACGAATGATGCCAATGCTATCTGGAATTATTACAACAAAATCATTCAGCAATTGGATTAAATTGAAAGCGTAAGCGATATTTTTCTTGATTGATTAAAATTAGAGTCAATCCAGCTGCAAAAAAGAATTGGTTAAGACGCTCTTCAGACTTACAAATTGTCACTTGACTTATTGTGTACTCCTTTTTTGGGTAACAAAAAAGCCGAACTTTTGAATGGTTTCAAAAGTCCGGCTAGTGTACCCGGAGCCGGGGTCGAACCGGCATGGAAGTGAATCCACTGGTGTTTGAGACCAGCGCGTCTACCAATTCCGCCATCCGGGCGTTTTTTGTTAGGGTCACAAAAGTAATTATTTTTTCTTTAGCCCCAATTTTTTTTTAGCTTCAATTTTTTGAACCGAAAAACTCTGTTATACAATCAATGGTATGGCAAGCAAATATTTACCATATCGGGTTGTACCATTGGTATTTATTAAACCCGAATTAATAAGAAGAAGTTACGCATGTAACGCACTAGTGATTTTATGAAGGCAATCCCGGTTAGCAGGTGTTTTCAATCCATTGAATCAATGGATTGAATTACAGCTGTTTCAGCGATTCCGCATTTTCTAATGCGGAATTTGGGTTAAATAACACAATGATATGCCATAACTATATAGTGGCTAATGCCGATTTATCAAAATATAGTTTAATAAAAATGGCTTGTTTATTTTTATAATACGTATTAACTGTCGCGATGAAGTGGCTTTCTAAGGCGAAAACTGAGTGCCCTGTGTGTATGTTTTTCACCTTTTGCCAACCGGCATTTAGTAAATTGATAAACGATGTGAAATATAAGCACTGCCGTGCTGAGCAGCAATCATTCGCAGATTTTAGTTTATTCAAAAGAAATATGATGTGTGAAAAGACTTAGGCGAATCTTTTAGGAATATATTTCCAACAAGATACCAGCCAAAAACAGTATAAAGAGCAATTCAGCGGTCTTTTTATATTTGGTCATTAAAAAGAAATTAGCCACAAATACTGCAAGTGGTATGGAAGCAATGCTAAGGTAAGTTATACTAAAAACAGGGGCCATACTGAATGAAAGTATCGATAGTCCGAATAGCCAGAAAAGCACCACCAAAAAATTACGCGATAAAATAGTGTTTACCGGCCATCCTCTTGCAAGTGTAAGCACTGACAGTGCTGATAGAAGTAATAATATTCCCGATATTACAAGAAAAGTTTCTCGTTGGCCGCTGAGAGAGAGTAATGCATCTGAGGATGGAAAAAATATTTTATCAAACAACAGAAAATTAACTTTATCGAACCAAAAGTAAAATACAAAGGTGAAGAAATAAGGCATCAATAAACCAATCATGGAGATAATCCATTCGCGCCATACAAAAGGCCTGATGACAATAAGCGCTACCCAAATTAAAGGATATATGATAATGGCCGGAAAATAGAAAAGAGAAGCCATCGCAATAAAAAAAGATGCATCAAAAATGGTGGTGAATGCTTCATCCATACGGTATGAATGGCCAATTTTAAGTAATGCAAGCAGGATAAAAAAGTTTGTAAAAATAATTGGATAGAAATGTATCAAGGGCTTGCAACAGCTCATAAGCAGACAATAAAAAATAGCCGGCATCACTGTTTTTTTTGCCATTATTTCGAATTTGTTCAAAATGTAATTCAACATTACCGATTCTATAACAATGAGTAAGAGCGCCAAGCTATTGTGCATGTAGGGCACATTATTAACTGCTCGTGCATAAAACTCGTATAAAGGCATTGTATTATTATACGACAGGGGACTTTGGTTACCTATGCCTGGAAGCCATACAGTAAGCAGTATCACCGATAGGATAATAATAGATAGCGTTTGATTATTTTTGAAAGTTGAAATAAACATATCAATACGATGCCTCAAAGTAAATACTTTTTCACTCAGCATCATAGGTCATAAACCTAATTTTTTTGATCCTTAATTAATCAGTAGAAGTTACCTGTGCTAAGCACTACAAATTTTATACCGAGTACACTTGCAATTTAGTCCAATATTGGCATAGGCATATCTTACTAATTCCAAGTAGTATTGTTATGCAGCATTGAATGTTTATTTTTTGGTAAGACTAAGAGATAAATGAAATTGGGATTTTGAGGATAATAACGCTTATTAGCTGTAGTTCAGCATTTTCTTTTGCCTAATTTGGTTTGATAGGTGCAGCAAACACAAAACAAGCCCCTACTCTCATGCTACATAGGTATCGTTTAGCACACTATTTTACCTTTCGCGCTTTTAAATTATAAAGCACTTCAGGTTTGTAAATTGATTGTGCAAAAAGGTATGCTCCGTATTTAAAGTAGCCGACTGTTCTATTTTAACCCAAATTCCGCATTAGAAAATGCGGAATCGCTAAAACAGCTGTAATTCAATCCATTGGTTCAATGGATTGAAAACACCTGCTAAGCGGGATTGCCCTCATAAAATCACTAGTGCGTTACATGCGTAACTTCTACTGATTAATTCGGGTTTAACGGAACAGAATTCAACATTACAATAAAATTGGTTAAACTTGTGCCTTATTTAGGGCTAATTTTGCAAAGAAATATTCTTTAAATCGAAA
>JBILUU010000198.1:0-5691 GCA_044370815.1 Bacteroidia bacterium | reverse complement strand
ATTGTTAACCGTATTTACCTGTGTAAAGCCCTTCGACAAATCAAATCTAAAACCATCTATCTTATATTCTGAAACCCAGTGAGAAAGAACTGTATCGCAAAACTCACGAGTGTATGGACTATCGTGATTAAAATCATAGCCAACATTAAAAGCATGGGTGGCGTTTTTATTTAGATAAGGACTTTGATTAGATGGTTTGTTATCAAACTCATCCCACCACAATCGCGCGTGTGGCGCTTGACCAAAAGCATGGTTTAACACAATGTCTAAAATTACAGCAATGCCATTAGCGTGTAGGGTGTCTATCAACTCTTTGAAATCTTTTTTGGGGCCATAGGTTTTATCAACCGCAAAGAAAAAGTTTGGCCCATAACCCCAACTTTCGTTACCATCGAATTCGGTAATAGGCATAAATTGAACAGCCGTTACACCCAATTTTTTTAGGTAATTGATAGAATCTCTCACCATCTTAAAAGTATGACGCGAAACAAAATCTCTGATTAACAACTCATAAATATTTAAGTCGCGGTTATCGGGTTTTTGAAAATTAGTCACCTGCCAATTGTACTCTGGCTGACCGGGCTGCATCACCGAAACTATTTCATATGTTTTTCCTGAAGGATATGGAATTAAATTGGGGTATAACACAGGATTGATGGCAATATCTAAAAAAGGATCTAAAATTTTTTCGCAATGAGGGTCGGCTACACGAATTTGATTATCAACTAGGTATTGATAGCGAACCTCCTGATTGGGTGTTAAGCCATTTATTTGTAACCAATAACGTTCTCCGTTGACCGATTTTTTCATCAAATACTCAGGTTCAACCTTCCAGTCATTGAAATCGCCAATCACATAAACATTGTTTTTCAGTGGCGCAAGCAAACAAAGAATAACTGTACTATCATTAATTTGATTAATGCCATTGCCAATACCTGAAGGCGGATTCTGCACCACCTGAGGGGTTTGAGTAATTATTCTGATTGAATCTTTCACAATATTTACACCACTTTCTGCTATAAACTTTACCCAATGCACACCGTAATTGCCACTAGAAACATTTACATTTAATGTGTTGGTTGAACTCGTTTGCCCCTGAAGCACTCCATCAACAAAAACATTGATAAATGCATTTTGTGTGGTGCTTACCGTAATTGGTACCGTTTGATTTTGACCTCTTATCACATAACTTGATAAAGGGTTAGTAAACTTTGCCGAAAAACCTGTATTAAATAAAGGAATAAAAATATCTGATCCATCGGCATTTTTGCCTACTTGCGTTCCTGCTCTATTCCTAAATACCATAGCCAAGGCACGCACCTTCTCTTGTGCATTAAATCCGTACCATGAATTTACTTTGAACTTGAGTCTAAAAACATTAGGTGCAATCTTATTCATCAACACCACCGAATCGGGGAAGGCATATGGTCTTTTCTTGTAATGCCAATCCGAAGTATTGGTGCTTCTATCGGTAATTAGTCCGGTATGAATCCAAACACTGTCGGCTCCCGCAAGTGCAGCATTACCTTGGCTGGCGTTGTAAATAATAGTAATACTATCACTTGCTGTAACATAATTAGGTGTGTATGTTACCACCTGCGAAAATAGCGTGTTTCCTGATATACAAAGAACAACTGCTAATAATTTCCCTCTGATATTCATATAGTTTAATATGTAAAATAATTAAGCTTTGAAACTACAAGGTATTGTAACGCCATACCCCTTTAATGCTCGGAGTTTATTGTGTGGTGTATTTATCGGTTAACGATGATTTTGTCGGTAGCCATGTTATTTCCGCTGCGCATACTAAAGTAATACATTCCATTAGCTACCTTGTTTCCTTGATTATTGGTGGCATCCCAATGCGCAATTTGCTTTCCTGCAGGCAATTCACCACGATAGATAGTTTTTACTAAATTACCTACCGCATCAAATACGTTAATTTCAAAATCTTTTTGGTGATTACGTACAAAGAAATTGATATTGGCCATATCACCGCTTAATGGATTAGGGGCAACATTTCTTTCGTAAAACAATTCGTTAGTTTCAATGCCAGCAAGGTCGTATATAAAAGAAACAGGACCATCGGGCCATTCAGAAATATCAGAACCTTTAATTACTTTGGGGCTTTCAGAGTCTAACTGATAAATAAAAATGTCCTTACAGTCAGAATCACGTCCTGTGATAGCACCGGTAGGATCGCGAAATACAAGACCCATGGTGTAAGCCACTTTATTGGGAGGCATTGGTTGTGAGGTTACTCCGCTTACCGGCTCTGTAGCTATAGAAACATCTGCAGAGGAGTAATATTGTTCAACAATAAATTCCTTGGTAAAAACACCATTTCCAACACTTACCATTTGACCAATACCATCGGATTGAGGATTTGCCCCCCAATTACCAACAACACTTTGCCATACAGCGGAATTGAGTGGGCTAATTTGTTGCGCACAATATATGCTAGCCGCTGTAGCGCTGTTTGGGTTAGCAGGGTCTTGCCAACATACACCTGAATGCATGTAAACCTCTGTTAATGGCGAAGGCGTTACCCCATCTGCGGGAGAGTTAAGACTGCAATTAAAATTTGGGAACTTTTTAGTGTCGAGCTGAATTTTAATGTAGTGCGTAGTTTGTGCCACGATAGCTGAAAATGGCAATGCTATCAGTGCCGATAAAATGGTAAACTTTCTTTTCATGTGATGATGAATTAAAGGTTGATATTGAATTAGTTTTTAGTAATTTTTTTGATTAATGTGTTTTCGCTTCCCTTGAGTTTAATTAAATATATACCTGAAGGCAGAGTGGCAATTTGAATACGTTGAGGACCACTGAGTGATGGCATCAATCCGGTTTGAGCAACATGACCAATCATATCTATTATCTCGTATTGAAACACACCTGCTGATGAAGCCAAATCGAATTCAATAAACAGGTATTCATTGGCAGGATTGGGATAAACTTTTAAATAGGTAGAGTTGGCGTATTCGTTAATACTGCTTACCGTATTCACAGGAATCACAATTGTATCGCTTCCGCAACTGTTGGTCACAATAAGTCTTACATTATAAGTTCCGGGTGTAACAAATCCAAAAAAAGGATTGGCTGTAGAGGCATCATTGTTGCCATCGCCATTAAAATCCCAGGCAAAAGTAACAGCATTGGTACTGGTGCTTGTAAAGTTAACAATACCGGTGGTGTTCACGTTGTAAGTAAACATAGCTACTGGCTCGGGCAATACTTCAATATTAATTACGTCTGCACCCGAACAACCTGCACTGTTGGTTACATTTACGATATAAGTGCCGGTAGCATTCACGGTGATTGATGGAGTGGTTGCACCGGTGCTCCAGGTGTAGCTGGCAAAACCTGGTCCGGCATCAAGCAATAAATTTTCGCCATTACATATTTGTTGGCTACTGCCTGCATCAACAAAAGGGATATTTCCTAAACTAACTGCTATGGTATCGCGCAGCACACATCCGGAAGTAGTACTTACTGCCACCGAATAGGCTCCCGAAGCATTCACATTAATTTCTCCCAAAGTATCGCCCGTTGACCATAGTACTGAGGTATATGGGCTTGCTGTAAATGTTGCGTTAATCCCCGTAAAAGCGCTACTTGGATTAGCAGAAACAGTTAAATAGATGTCATTACCAGCATTATCCTTGCCAGTTTGTGATCCATCAGCATTTCTAAAAACTATGGCAATGGCGTGTAAAGTTGTACTTCCTGTGATGTTGTAATAACTATTTGGGTTAATGGTAATTTCCCATAAATTATTTCCTAAACCTATCATTTGGCCTACACCGTCATCTTGTCCCCAATTACCTACCCAACCAACTATTGGACCAAAAGGAAAACTTTGATAACCACTGTGCATGTATACTTTTTGTGCGCCAATCAATTGTGTTTGCCCTTGCGTGGCATCGTACACAATTTTAAGACTATCACCCATAGGAGATAAGGTAACCCCTGCACTTAAAACAAAAGAGATATTTCCGCAAAGCACGGTATCTGCGCCTAAACTGATTGGTTGCACATTAGGCAAATTGTTGCTCACAACAATTGTGTCAGAAGCAATGCAGTTTCCTACAGTAGTTGTAACATAGTAGGCACCTGCAGTAGCTACCAAAATACTTTGTGAAGTTGCCCCCGTACTCCATAAATAACTGCTGAATCCGGGACCCGCATCAAGCGCTATGGAGCTACTTCCACAAAATGAAACATCATTACCTAGGTTCAGTTGGGTATTGCTAAAAGTAACGTTAATACTATCAGAAACAACTGTACCATTGGTATCGGTAACGGCAACCGAATAATTACCCGAGTTGTTTACGCTGATACTAGGTGTGTTTGCTCCCGTGCTCCACGAAACGCTTTGTACATTGTCGCGTTTGATATAACCTGTAACACCTGCAAAAGCAGAAGAAGGCGGATTTATAACAAGGTAAATATCATTCCCAGTATTATCCTTACCTGTTTGTGTGCCATCAGCATTCCTAAAAACCATAACCAATGCATGAACAGGGGCATTGGGAGCTAACCCAAAATAATTTCTAACATGAATAGTTTTCCTCCAAAAGTTATTTCCGAGGTTTTGCATCTGCCCTACTCCATCATCTTGTCCCCAGTTTCCAACCCATGAAATTACAGGACCAAAGGCCGTTTCTTGATAGCCGGCATGCATGTATACCTTAGAGGCGCCTACCAATTGTGTTTGCCCAAGGGTGGCATTGTAGGTAATTACCAATGAATCTTCAAAAAGTAATATATTGGTAAAAGGATTCAGCGTGATGCTTTGCCCGCCACAAAGCACTGTGTCATTTCCCAAGTTAATATTTTGCGCATAGGTAAGGGAATAAAATCCCAATATCATGGCTGACAGTAGCGAGTAAAATTTTCTGTTCATAGGATATGTTTTAATTCATTAACAAACTTATGTAAACATGGTTTTTTGTATGTGTCATTTTAACACTTACAATCACAAAAGTAATTAATTATCAATGAAATTAAAAAAAAACAATAAATATTTTAGTCCTTCTGAGCAGATAATGGACAGCTTTAAAAAGTATCAAGAATTAAATTGGGGTTTTAGTATCCTCCAAATCGCTTGCGCAGGAACCATTCTGCAGTCAGCAAGGATATCAACAGGAAAAACACCCACTTAAGGTTAACAAGGTCTTGCAACTTTTCTTCGGTGTATGACACAGGCACAATTTCTTCTTTATTTTGAATGAGTGCTGCAAGCTGATTCAGCTGTTGTGGAAACACCATTTTACCGCCAGTTTTTTGTGCAATAGCATTGAGCAACTGATGATCGGCAGTGGTATTTAGGGCTTCAATGTTAACCTGTTTTACGGTAAATGAACCATTCTCTTTTAGGGTTTTGTTTCCAACCTTGGTAGAGGCTTCAAAACGGTAATTACCTATCGGAAGGCCGGGAATATTTAAAAAATAAGCCGACTCGTTCTTAGAAAATTGATACCCGAATGACTTACCAGCTTCATTCATGATGTTGATACGTATATCAGGATCCACAATTGGCTCGTAGCTATCATTGTACAGTACAGCATCCATTTCAATGTTATCACCCTCTTTGTAAGTGTTTTGATAATTAACTCTAAACAATCGCTTATCGGTTTTCACACTTAAATATTGGATTATTTTTCCGAATATTTCCTCAAACGCATC
>JBILUU010000197.1:0-5752 GCA_044370815.1 Bacteroidia bacterium | reverse complement strand
ACTACAATTGTTGCAGAGCTGGAGTTAGCTTGGGAAAGTAGCAAAAGTGTTTTGCAACAGCAGCGCATTGAGAACCTCATTCAAAAAATACAATTTTCGGCTACTTCTGATGCGCTTACACATTGGATAGAATCAGGGGGCAGCGACCTGCTTGAAGGGGCGCTCATCATTGCGAGATATCAATTTCCTGATTTGAATGAAAAGAAAATATACAGTTACATTGATCAACTGAAGCAAGATATATGGCTCGAATTGAATCCGAATTTAACGGCTCTTGAGCAAGTTAGAGTAATCAATCATATTTTATTTGAGGTGCACCAATTTGTTGGTAACACTAACGATTTTCATCACCCAAACAATTCATTTATAAATATGGTGCTCGAAAGTAAAAGAGGAAATCCGCTTTCACTTTCCATCATTTACGCAATATTAGCTCAAAAACTTAGCATGCCTATTTATGGCGTTAATCTACCGCAGCACTTTATTTTGGCATACATGGGCGGAGAAAATACTTTCGGACTTTATGACTTGGATAAAAACAAGGAAGTGTTATTTTATATTAACGCCTTTAGTAAAGGAACTATCTTCAACAGAAACGAAGTTGAGTCGTACCTTCAACAACTCAATCTTAAGGCTAACGAAAATTATTTTTACCCCTGCAACAATATCGAAATGATTAAAAGAATGATCAATAATTTGATTTTTTCTTTCGAAAAAATGGGTAATGAGAAAAAAAGCAATGATATGAAACTACTCATCAAGAGCTTTAAAAACTAAACTATTGATGCTTTTCCCCAAAAAAAACACTCCTCGTTGGTTAATTTTCATCATTGATATAAGCATTTGCTTGTTTGCGATTTTTCTTTCCTACATGTTGCGGTTTAACTTTCATATTCCGCCTGTAGACCTCAGAGATTTACCCACTGTAGTAAGTATTATAATTTGCGTGAGAATACTATCATTTAGTATTGGTAAAACCTATGCAGGTATCATTCGCTACACAAGTTCAAAGGATGCACAAAGAATTTTCATTGTAATTTCGATTGGTTCACTTACACTTGCCGTGATTGATGTTTGCTCTTTTGCATACGCTGCAAAGATTATTATTCCAACCTCTATCATCATCATCGACTATATTGTAACTGTATTTCTTTTAGTGTCATTGAGAACGCTGGTTAAGGTGCTTTATTATGAGTTAAAAAATCCTAAGCGAGACAAAACTAAGGTAATTGTATATGGTGCCGGAGAGGCCGGTGTAATTACTTTACGTACCCTCGACAAAGATGCAGGAACAAAATATAAAGTAGTTGCATTTATTGATGATGATCGTAAGAAGAAAGGAAAGAAAATTGAAGGTGTAAGAATTCATCATACCAATGAGCTTGATGATTTATTGAAAAATTCTGATATCTCTTTCATCATCATTTCCACTGTACATATCCCTACCTCAAAAAAGCAGATGGTAGTTGAAAAATGCCTCAGCTACAATACCAGGGTGTTGAATGTGCCGCCTATTTCGAGTTGGATAAACGGACAACTCAGTTTTAAACAAATCAAGAAGGTAAAAATTGAAGATTTGTTGGAACGTGATGAAATAGTGCTCGACAAGGAAAAAACATATGCCCAATTGCATAACAAAATAATTTTAGTAACCGGGGCAGCAGGTTCAATAGGCAGTGAGATAGTTAGACAGATCATTCATTTCAATCCTCAAAAAATTATCCTACTTGACCAGGCAGAAAGTGCCATCTATGATCTTGTTAATGAGTTGAAAGAGTTCAAACAAACATCATTTGAAGAGGTTATTGCAGATATACGCAATAATCAAAGAATGGAGAATGTATTTAAGCACTTTAAGCCGCAAATAGTGTATCATGCAGCCGCTTACAAACATGTTCCATTAATGGAGATGAATCCTTCAGAGGCCGTTTCTACCAATGTTGGCGGAACCAAAATTGTTGCTGACCTTGCAGTGAAATATTTTGTGGAGAAGTTTGTATTTGTGTCAACCGACAAAGCGGTAAATCCTACAAGCGTGATGGGCGCGTCCAAGCGTGCTGCAGAAATTTATATTCAATCGCTTGGAATAACAACAAAAACAAAATTTATTACCACTCGTTTTGGCAACGTGCTTGGATCAAATGGATCAGTGATTCCATTGTTCAAAAAACAAATTGAAAAAGGTGGACCAATTACTATCACTCACCCCGAAATTACCAGATACTTTATGACCATACCTGAAGCTTGCCAACTTGTTTTGGAAGCCGGGTGTATGGGTAATGGCAGCGAAATATTTATATTCGATATGGGTAAGTCGGTAAAAATTGTTGACCTCGCCATCAAAATGATCCGCCTGAGCGGGCTAACGGTTGGCAAAGACATTGAAATTGTATACACGGGCTTGAGACCCGGGGAAAAACTATATGAGGAGCTGCTCAATAACGCTGAAAATACTTTGCCAACGCATAACAAACACATTATGATTGCTAAAGTTCAACCTTATAATTTTGAAAATATTAAACCAGAGGTCCTCAAATTAATTGAGCTATTTGAAACCCAAGACAATATTAAAATTGTAAAACAACTTAAAAGCATTGTACCCGAATACATCAGCAATAACTCTATTTATGAGAGTTTAGATGATTAGGTATACTCACAAAATTGATTGCCCCAACGTATACAAAACAAATTTGTCTTCAAGTTTTTTAAGAAAAAAAAGTTCAATTAATAAAAAACAATTAAGTTTGTTGCTATAATCTTTAAATCTAAAAAGAATTTATATACACATATTGATTCATGAAAAGAAACACATTTAGATGGCTGATGCTTACCTTATATTTTGTTCAATACATGCAAAGCGAGGTCAATGCGCAGTGTAACAATATTTTCCAATTTAGTGTAAACACCTTACCTGCCACTTGCTTAACAGCCGATGGTAACATTGGTATTGCCAATATAGTTGGCGGAAGCGGTAACTACACTTTCTCCCTAAACAATGGTCCTTTTGTTGGGCCGGCAGTTCCGCCCAATAACCATGCTTTTCCAAACCTCTCTGCAGGTGTATACTCCATCACCATTTCTGACGGAACTTGTGATACAACTGTAACGGCTACCATATCTTTAACTGGCGGTATCAACTCGGCAAGTGCAGTAGTTACCCCTACCTCGTGCACCGGAAATACGGGCAGTATTACAGTAAACTATCTGCCTGCCGCCATCAACGTTGTGACCTATACACTCACACCAACTGCTGCAAGTAATGCAACCGGAGTGTTCAATAATCTAGCAGCAGGCACCTACAATGTAATTCTTCAAGATGTAAACGGTTGCCCCTACTCACTTAATAACATTACAATAGCAGCTCCTGCAGCAATTACAGATGTTGCTGTGGTTGTAACTCCAATTGTTTGTAGGGGAGCATTGGGGGTTATTACGGTAACAGGGGTTACCGGTGGAACACCTCCGTATCAATATCAACTCGACAACAATCCACCTTCGGGAGCAACTGTATTTAGCAACGTTTTAGAAGGTGTGCATACCATCAAAGTAATCGACAACAATGGTTGCATTTTCAATAAAGGAGTATTTATGACAGGCAGCTCAACCCAACTTACCGACTGTAATGCCGGTCGTGATACCACTATTTTCTTTGGTGAGAATGCCCAATTAAACGCAATCAAAGGAGTTGGCAGTAGATTCTTTTGGGACCCGGGAACATCTTTAAGTGATAGCACTATACTGAATCCTATTGCTTTTCCAACGGCAACCACTACCTATACCTTCACCACAAAAACACCTGCCGGTTGCAGTTGTGTTGATTATGTGACAGTAAGAGTAATACCGCTGATAAGAATACCAAATACCTTTACCCCTAACCAAGATGGCACCAATGATATTTGGATCATTAGCAACACAGAATTATATGATGATGTGGACCTAACCGTTTTTAACCGTTGGGGCGACAGGGTATACTTTGTAAAAGATTACAAACCCGGTAATGAGTGGGATGGTGGATCATTGCCTGAAGCAACATATTATTATGTACTTAGATTTAAATATCCCAATACTGATGAAAGGTTTGAATATACCGGAGGTATCACCATTATAAGATGATGAGTAACCAGAAATATAATATTATGACCCGCAAGAAAAATTACGCGTTGTCGCTGCTGTTTGCTTTTTACTTATTACACAGCAATAATCTCTTGGCTCAGCAACCAAGCCAATATACACAGTATATCTTCAATTATTTTGGAATCAACCCGGCAGCAGGTGGCTCAACAAAATGTTTACAATTAAAGGCCGGTTATCGCAGGCAATGGTTTGGATTTGAATCTGCACCGGTGCAGCAATTTGCAAGTGCATGTGGCATCCTAAAAAACAGAAAGCCCTATGTTAAAACTAAACATGTGATTGGATTTTACCAGGAACAAGACAAAACAGGAAGCACTGGTCCAACGGGACGCAACTCATTCAATTTGAACTACTCCATTCACGTTCCTCTCAGTAGTGATTTTTACATGTCCGCAGGGTTACATGCAGGCCTTATTCAATTCACCTTTTTGAGAGACAACGTTACACTCACTAACAATAATGATGATGCTATTGCTGCATCTAAGAGAGTTATTATTTACCCTGATATCAATCCAGGTATCATGATTTACAATCCTAAATTTTTCATAGGATATTCCATGAAATACGCCTTACAAAGGCCGCTTGATGCTGTTTATGGATTTAACAGTTCACTTCAACGAACACACTTTATCACCACTGGAGCAAGTATCAACGGAGCTCGCAGAGAAATTTCATACTTGCCTTCTATTAATTTAAAACTCGGAGGTGGTGGATCTCCGCTTGGTTTGGATGTGGGCTTTTTAATTGATTATATGGATGTATTCAGATGGGGTTTGGTTTATCGTAAAACCGATGCCGTTTGCGCGATTGTACAATTCAGAATGAAAAAAATACAAGTAGGTTATGCCTTCGATTATGTTACATCCCGAATGCGTGTAGGAGCTGCCAATTCACATGAGATCATGATTGGGTACAGATTATGCCGAAACAATGAAGGCGGTATTCCAGAAGAAGGCCGTTGCTATGCTTATGATTAACTATTGTAGTGCCAAACTCCTTTATTTAAGTTTGGGCCGCTCAGCATTATTTGTTGCAATTGATACATACTTACTTAAATTTAATTATTTAGAACATCTGACCACAACCTATATTTGTGTTTAGGCTGCTGATTTCTCCTTGAGGACATATTTGAAATTATATATCATTCTCAGTTTGATTTTTATTGGGGTATTGATTTTTATTTTCAATTCATCATTTTTTTCCTCTTACAAATTCAGAGCTCAAGAATTTTTTAGGCACAACTATATTGATACACTTGAGTTTGCACCCGGCCACCCTCATGTAACAATTGAGGCACTAGAACAATTGCGATATTTTCCTGCTGCCCAATATCGTGAGCAACATCAATTACTACCCAACTTTCTTTGGATGGATCCTGTATACCTGAGTGGCCTTTTACAGCCTGGTTACAAAGTAAGCGAATGTGTAAAACTATCGGTTCAATTGCAAGCCGAATTGGCAAGCAATTGGCACTATTACTTTTTGGTAAACAGCAATATTAAAGCACACAAAGGATATGCTGATACTAATAATTTTGAAGGAGCGTGGGTCAGTTATGCCAACCTTCACCCCGAATTACCTACTGCAGCCATTTCATTTTGGGCGCAAGTAAATCCTA
>JBILUU010000195.1:0-5762 GCA_044370815.1 Bacteroidia bacterium | reverse complement strand
ACGTGAAGTAAAAAATATCATCAAGTTTCCTGTACAACAAATTAATAATCCTGCTATTCAAAAAATAAAAAAGATAGCTGCTTCATCAGGCGTTACTCTTTCGGTACCTGCCTTTGAAATTGATGAGTATACCGTATGGGGTGCAACCGCCATGATGCTAAAAGAAATTGGGGAGTTGATTAAATACCAATAGCTTTAATTAATTTATACTTTTGTAGCGCTTTCAATTTTCCACCCACATGTCAATTCTTCTCGGCTATTTAAAAAAATACTGGCAACTACTTATACTTGCATTACTTCTTGCTGCAATTAATCAAATATTTTCATTGCTCGATCCTTGGATTTTCAGAAAAATTATTGATGACTACGTAACCAAATTCAATACCAAAACACACGATGAGTTTATCAAAGGAGCAGGTGCTTTGATATTGGCAGCAATGGGCGTAGCCATGATTTCACGAATTGCAAAAAATTTTCAAGACTATTATGTGAATGTAATTGTTCAACGCCTGGGTGCACAAATTTATGCCGATGGTCTGAAGCATTCGCTTGAATTACCCTATACTGTTTTTGAAGATCAACGAAGCGGAGAAACACTTGGCAAATTGCAGAAGGTAAGAACCGATGTGGAGAAATTGATTACTGCCATGATCAATGTACTTTTTACCTCCTTGGTAGGAATAATTTTTGTGGTGATTTATGCCATCAATGTATATTGGTTAATTGCGCCCGTCTATTTTTTAACTATTCCTGTGTTGGGCATACTCAGTTCAGTACTAAGCAAAAGAATTAAAATCATCCAAAAGAAAATAGTAGGCGAAACAACAGCACTGGCCGGATCCACAACAGAATCATTAAGGAATATTGAGTTGGTAAAAAGTTTGGGTTTATCACAACAAGAAATCAAACGATTGAACAATACCACAGAAAAAATTTTAAAACTTGAATTAAAAAAGGTGCGTTATATCCGCAGTCTTAGCTTTATACAAGGCACATTTGTGAATTTGTTGCGCAATGCCATCTTATTTATGATGTTGTATTTGATTTACACTCAAAAAATAACGGTTGGTGAATTTTTCTCCTTATTTATTTATTCATTTTTCATTTTTGGTCCTTTGCAGGAATTGGGCAACATCATCAATATTTATCGTGAAACAGAAATTTCATTGAATAACTTTAAAGAGATTATTGAAACACCAGTTGAGGTTAAACCACTCAATCCAATCAAGCTCGATACACTTCGCTCCTTAGAGTTTAATGATGTGTCATTCAAGCATGCCAGTTCAACCACTGATGCCCTCAGTGAGGTAAGTTTTAAAGTAATGAAAGGCGAAACCATTGCTTTTGTTGGACCTTCGGGAAGTGGAAAAACTACACTTGTAAAATTATTGGTTGGTTTATATACACCCAAGCATGGTACAATTTTTTATAACGAATACCACAACCATGAAATTGACTTTGATCAGTTGCGTGAGCATATTGGATTTGTAACACAAGATACGCAACTATTCTCGGGAAGTATTAGAGAAAACTTATTGTTTGTTAAGCCCGATGCCAGTGATCAAGAATGTATGGAGGTACTTGAAAAAGCAGCTGCTAGTAATTTACTTAAGCGAGCCGATAAAGGGCTCGATACGATCATAGGCGAAGGAGGTGTTAAAGTTTCGGGGGGAGAAAAGCAAAGACTTTCGATTGCGCGCGCACTCTTAAGGAAACCAGATGTAATTGTGTTTGATGAGGCCACCTCAGCGCTCGACTCCCTCACCGAAGAAGAAATAAGCAGAACTATCAGAGATGTGAGCGCCAACAGAGAACACATTACTGTGTTGATTGCTCACCGCCTATCAACAATTATGCATGCCAACAAAATTGTTGTACTCGAAAAAGGCCACATTGCAGAGCAAGGAACGCACGATGAGTTACTTCAATTAAAAGGATTGTACTACGCCATGTGGAGGCAACAAATTGGAGAACGCAAAGGTGTTTGACTTTTTTAACGTTAGCACAGCAAGGCATGTTGTAAATTTGAAAAAAAATATTGATGCCTTTACGTGATTTCAGTTACAGTGAATTTGTGCTTTTTGTTTATCTATGCATGGCTAATGTAGATAACGATTTAAGTACCGATGAAATTGAGGTGCTCTTCGACAAGATGGAATTGGAGCACTTTACACAATCAGCACATAATGAACTGCTCGTTGGAGTGGTATATAAGAAGTATTTATCGATACCCAAGGAAGAGCGCTTGGAAGCCATTAAAAATGCAGCACCCAAGTTTTTGTCAGAGAAAAAAAATGGATTGCAATTACTACAAAACCTCAACCAAATAATGAAAGCAGACGGAGAGATTAAAGAAAGTGAGCAAGTATTTTTTGAGGCCTTTGAAAAGATTGTAAACGATCAAGCTTAAAATTTCAATCTGCAATCGTATCGCATGAAATCGGATACATTATTGCTGTTTCAACCCAAATTAAGCAATAGGAGATTGGGAAAATCGAACTACTTGCTTTAGTTGGGTTAATCCCGATATAGAAAATGTTATCAGATTTGTTATACCAATTGCATTTATTTTTTAGTCCAATTAAACCCGAACTAATCAGTAGAAGTTACGCATGTAACGCACTAGTGATTTTATGAGGGCAATCCCGCTTAGCAGGTGTTTTCAATCCATTGGTTCAATGGATTGAATTATAGCTGTTTTAGCGTTTACGCATTTTTAATGCGTAATCTGGGTTCAACAACTCTTCCCGGAGCTGCTTAGATGTTTTGCGTGAACCATCATGACTCCAACCCGGAGGCATAAATACATACTTAAGCTTGGTAGTAAAAGGGATATCTTTTTTTAAGTCATCAGCTATATTTCGCCACTCATGAAATACGATGTCAATAGGATGATGAGGCCTGTCAATATTTTTAGTCAATCCGAAACGAATCTGCTCGTTCTTCAAATCATCTTCGGAGGCAAAGGTGCCAAAAATTTTATCCCAAATAATAAATACCATTCCCATATTTTTATCCAAGAAAATTGTATTGGAAGCATGATGCACCCTGTGATGAGAGGGCGTAGCCATGAAGTACTCAAGAAAGCCCAATTTATTGATGTATTGCGTGTGAATTAAAATCCCATAGATTTGTGTAGCACTATACATAAACATAATATCGAGCGGTTTAAAACCCAAAAGGGCTAAGGGTATAAAATATACAAAGCGGTATAGTGGTTGAAAAACAGAAGATCTAAATCCGGTTGTGAGATTGAATTTTTCTGATGAATGATGGGTAACATGTACCGCCCAAAATAAACGGCAGTAATGATCAACACGATGCTCAAAATAAAATGCAATATCCTGCAGTACCAGCAGCAATAACCAATATAAATAAGGATGTTCAATAATTATTACCCTATAGTTGAAAAAGTAAGCTAAAAATCCCAAACAAAAAACTCTGATAAGCAACTCGAGTCCAAAATTTAATGACGTTAAATAGACGTTGGTAATAGTATCTTTAACTGAATATAATTTTCGGTGATGCAGCGAACTCATAATCATTTCAACACCTATGAGCAAAGCATACAATGGAGTTGAGATAAGCAGTAATAATGTTTGTTTGTAGTCTTCCATAGCTATTTAGATTGCAAAAATATAAAGCATTAATTAATTAACAGGCATATTGACTGATAAAAAGTTAATTTTGCGGTGTATGAACAGGTTCATTTATTATTTTCTAAAATCAATATACTATACCATTGCGCAGTTATACTATGCAAAAATAACTGTGTTACATGCAGAAAAAATACCCACTAAAAAGCCCTTGCTACTTGCAATTAATCACAGTAATGCATTTTGGGACGGAGTGATGATAGGCATGCTTGTTAACCGGCCCGTTTGGTTTTTGGCACGTGGCGATGTATTTAAAAAACCAATGGTTGCAAAAATACTAAATGCTATAGGCATTGCTCCTATTTACCGCATGCAAGAGGGTATTGCAAACCTTGGTAAAAATAAAGAAGTGTTTGACAAGTGTCATCAAATACTAGAAAACAAACAGTGCATTGCAATTTTTCCGGAAGGCAACTGCGAGCGCGAAAGCAGGCTGCGCGACCTAAAAAAAGGTACAGCACGTATTGCCCACGGGGCACTTGCCACTTTTAAATCAGATGCCGAACTTTTTGTAACATGTGCAGGTTTAAACTATGATGATCCTGATAACCTTAACAGCGAGGTGCTCATTAATTTTAATGCCCCCCTCAAGGTGAATGACTATTTTGATGCAGGCAAAGCGCTCGACTCAAAAGCAGCTATGCGCTTTACCGTTGATATAGAAAAATCCCTCAACAAAGTCATGTTTCACATTGCAAAGGCACATGACGATGATTTTTTTCATTTTGTAAAAAGAAATTTTTCGCATCTCATCACCGGAAAGAGCAAAAACGAATCCACAAAATTTGATAAAATAAAAGCTTTCAGTGAAAAAGTAAATACAGCGCAAGAAATACTTGCAGGCTGCAAGCCTCCAGTTCACAGCTATTCTAAGCTACTCGCAAAGTATCAACTTAGAGAAAAATACATTGCCCAATCGCAGCGTACCGGACAATTTATAGGACATCTTTTCATTTTTTTATTATTACTTATTCCTTCGCTTCCCGGATTGCTCTTTAATTCGTGGCCCTATTTTGTTGCTTACCAAACTGCCAAAAAAACAGTAAAAAAACAAGAGTTCTTTACTTCTATTAATTTGGGAATGGCAGGAGTACTTTATTTATTGTGGTATCTCATTTTGCTTATTGTTTGCACCATGGCAATATCATTTTTAAAAGCACTTATGCTTATAGTTGCCCTTCATTTTAGTGGTGCTATTGCCTTGCATCTTGCTTCCTATTTCCGTACACTTCGCGGGCATGTTAGAATATTTAATTTAAAAAAATCGGTGAAAGAAGAAATTTTAAAGCAGAGAACCTTATGTATTGAGGCCATTCAAAAATTTGTAGCAGCATGAAAATGAAATTAGAAAAAGAGGTACAAATTAAAAATAAGCGTGCCTCGTTTGAGTATATATTGATGGACCGCTATGTATGTGGTTTGCAGTTGTTGGGCTCAGAGATTAAATCAATCAGACAGGGCAAAGCTTCGATTGCAGAGGCATACTGCTTTGTGCATAACAATGAGGTTTGGATAAAGAACATGAACATTTCTGAATACAAGGAAGCAAGCTTAAATAATCATCCTCCTAAACGAGACCGCAAGCTTTTGATACGCAAAAACGAAATCGAAAAAATAATTTCAAAATTAAAAAATAAGGGATTTACATTAATTCCCACGCTTTTGTTTATCAATGAAAACGGTTACGCCAAAATTGAAATTCATGTAGCAAAAGGAAAAAAACTATTCGACAAAAGGGAAGCCCTCAAAACCAAAGATGCCACACGCGAAATGGCAAGAAAGATGAAGTAAATTTGACAATCGATAATTGATAGGTGATAGATGATAGTATACAATTTGGGCAAATCCTTGGCGCTTATAAGCCTTAGCAATAAAATTTAACCCCGTGCGCCAAGGTCGCGCTATCCGGGGTGCACGGCACCTACCTCCTATCGCTTTTGCAATGTATATTTTCAAACAAGCCATGTACTCCGTTATACCAAATGCACTATGTTTTAGACCAAATCTTTAATCCCGAATTAATCAGTAGAAGTTACGCATGTAACGCACTAGTGATTTTATGAGGGTAATCCCGCTTAGCAGGTGTTTTCAATCCATTGAACCAAT
>JBILUU010000194.1:0-5768 GCA_044370815.1 Bacteroidia bacterium | reverse complement strand
TATTGATACCTATCGTATATTTATGATATTGGCTGCTTTTGCAGGATTGGGCTTGGCTATTAAATATCCTTCTAATGTTACTTTAATAATTTTTGGTGTTTTTGCTGCTGCGCAAGCCTATATACACTCGCTTGGTGTTTTTATTGCTATATTTTTATGTTTATCATTTTTTATTTTCTATTCTGGGAAGCTATCACAAAAAGCAATAAAATCATTTATGTTGTGTTTAATCATAATGTTGTTTGGCGGTGTGCATTACGTAATGGATGTATTTTGGGGAACGGGTTGGGTATTTCAGGAAATTAAATATTACTAACGGATGAGTAATTTAACCAAAAAAATTTATTTGCCAGCATTTCTAGGTGTTCTACTCTTGCTTGTCTTGTACAATATTCAAATTCACATTGATGAAAGTGTTACTGACATCAATTTAATTTATAGACGTATTGAAACCCCAACCAAACTTCTTCTTAACGGTTACCTGGGACATTTTTTCAATTTTAAATATTTAGGGAATTTAAATTGGTTAATCATTCCATTTGGCATTTATGCAGTGGTAAAATTGCATTTTTTCGACACCCCATGGAAAAAAGCACTGGCCCTCTCCTATTTGATGGCTTTGTTATTAATTTCAGTTAAAGGTTATTTTAATTCGCGTTATCAACTTACATTAATGCCTCTGACCTTGCCCATGGCAGTGTTATTTATATCGCTATATATTCAGGAAAATAATTTAGTTAAATACAAATTTCATATTGTGTTAAGCCTCTTTTTATTGATCATCATAAATACTGCTGTAGGCTTTTTGTTTATGCAGCAAAAAACTGGGAATACTGTACCTGATGGTAAAGGCGGCTTAATGTACAAGTTGATGCATACAATTGAAACCTTAAACAAGTTTGAAAACAAACAAAAATCAACTGCTTATCCTGTGATTGATTTTATAAGGAGTTTACCTGAAGAAGAAAAAATATTGGTTAACAATTTACCTATGTTATATTACTACACCAATAAATCGGGGACATATTATTGGTGCGGTGATGATACTTATTACACTATCAAAGGACGGAGCTTGCTGATGGAAAACAGAGGCATTGATGAAATGCGCCAATTTATTAGCGATACTTTAGGCTGTAAGTATTTGCTCTCCACAGATTATTATAACCAGCATAGCGAAAAATTTAATGCGTTTGTACACAGCTATTGCAAACCCGTTTTTATGGATAATGGCGAATTTGTGATGTATGAAATAACAGCTATAAAAGGAAATTACACCTTAGACAAATTCAACAAAGCGCTTAAAAAAAAGAAAGAAGAAGGAATAACGCGCATTTCAATAAGGAGTTCTGATGTTGAATAAGCTCACCCAATCAAAGTTTAACTCCGATTTGCTTTGGAACATGGCAAGTTTTGGTTTGGTTGCCATTATTGGCATTGTACTAAATATAATTATTTTTAAGGTTTACCATACCGATGTGCTTGGTGTATTTAATCAGGTTTTTGCCATTTATTTACTGTTGTCGCAATTGGCTGTTGGTGGTGTTCATTTGGGTGTGCAAAGGTTCGTACCTGCCTACATAAAGTCCGAAATTCAAACCAAGAATATTGTTATTGCTGCATTAATTGTGTCAACCGTAATATCCTTGTTGATTATTTCAATTGGCTATTTGCTCAAAGATTTACCTGCTCAGATATTAAAAAGTGAGCCGGTTGGTATGGGTTATCTTTCGGTACTGCCCGGGCTTTTATTCTTTTCATGGAACAAGGTGTTGCTATCGTATCACAACGGTTGCCGCAGAATGAAAGCTTTTGCTGTCTTCAATTTTTTGCGTTATGCTGCAATTCTTGCTGGATTAATTATCTTCATATTAATGCATCTTCAAGTTGATTTGCTCCCAATTATTCTGTCGGGAGCTGAATGTTTGCTTTTCTTATCGGTAATCACCTATAGCTTCCCGTTTTTAAAAGGACCTATACACTTAAAGCAATTGAAGGTATGGATTAGAACGCAGTACCATTTTGGGAACAAAGCGCTTCTAGGTAATTTTTTATTGGATGTAAACACCAAGGTTGATGTTTTTATTCTTGGCATATTTTTAAGTGATAGCTTGGTTGGCATCTACAGTTTTGCCTCTACCTTTGCCGAAGGTTTCATGCAGTTACCTGTATTACTCCGAAACAATATCAATCCTATATTGGCCAAATTGAGTGTTAAAGGGAATGTTGAACTAACGCAAAAGGTGGTGCAAAACAGCAAAGCTAAATTTCTTAAATTAATAGGCGCAGTTGGCATTATTGCAATATTGCTGTTTCCTCTTGTGTTTGTTGTATTCTCCCTTGAAAATCACAGATTCGATATATGGCTTATATTCAGCATCCTGGTTTTATTTGTTTCAATCAGCTCGGGCTACCAACCTTTTTTGATGCTCTTTAACCAGTTTGGCCATCCTTGGCAACAAACAAAATTTATAATCGTATTATTTTTGTCGAATGTTGTTTTGGTGCTTATGCTTGTTCCGCTTATGGGTATTTATGGCGCTGCCTTAGGCACCGGTTTGTCATTTATGGTACAAATTGTTTATCAAAAATGGGCGTGCAAGCAAATCTTAAAGTTTAACATGTAAAGGTGCAAAGCAATGATTAATGAATTATTAAACTTGCTTCTACTCTATCTTTTGTTGGCTATATTGCCAGCTTGCTTTATCTTTAATTGGATTCATCATCAAACATCAAACATAAAGGCATCTGTTGTATTAAGTTTAGGAATTGCTCCTTTGCTTATGTCATCAATCCTTTATTTGATGTTGCTTTTTTTGCCCGAACAATCCGCAGTCATTTACCTGCTTATTGCATACTCTCTATTGATCGCACACATGATTTTTTTTCGAAAGAAAACCCTCGTTTCCTATGACGCATCAATTACCCGAATGGCTTTCGATAAATCCGAAAAAATATTAGCATCAATGCTGCTTATGTTTTTTATATGCACATTAGCCTATAGTCATTGGCGTCCTTTAAGCGAGCACGACACATTTGAATATATGTTCCTTGGGAAAAAACTGGCATTAGAAAAACAATTAATCATTTCCAATTACAGGTATCATGTAGCATCGGGCAGTTATTTTGTTGGTTTACATGGCCTCCTCTATCCTATTTTGTTCACCTGGCAAAGCATGTTTAACCAACTCATGCATACAGACTCTGAATGGTGGTTTAAAAGTTTATCGGGTTACTATAGTCTATTATTTTTAGCAATGTTTACCTATTATTTAAAGGTCATTAACAGTAAATGGGTCCTATTAGGGCTGTGTTTGCTTTTATCCTCCTTTGCAATGGTATTCTCTATACTGCAATTTCATTTAGAAATGATCCGCATGTTTCTTTTTTTAGCTGTTGTGTATATCAGTATCACCTACATTGAATCTCCTCACAATCAATTAAACATTATTGGAATATTGCTTGGTCTGCAGGCGGGTATTCATTTTATTGGATTGGTTGTAAGCATTATTTCGTTAGGGTTAATTTTTTTCTTTTTGCAGCAAACTTATGCGAAGCGTTTTAAGATGTTGCTGAAGCAGTTTATCATATTTTTACTTTGCGGATCTATTCACTATGTTTTGGAGTACTCTATGGGAGATGGCTATTGGTGGCAAAAAATTACAGGAAACTGATAGAAATTAATTCAATGAATAGGTTGTATAAATACATTTTGTTTGTTTTCATCTTATCACTGTCGATAGGATCTTTAGTCTATTTTTTGCCCCACAATATGAGTGACTATGATGCATACAATAGAAATTTAGACGGAACTGTTCGCCACCTGTTAAACGGCCGATTAGGATATTTCTTTAACCTGAAATACATTGGTATTTCTGCCATTGCATGCCTTGTTTTGTTGACTCAAATTAATTTTAAAACCATTTCTAGGTCAACGTTGTTTTCATTAATTTTGATTTTACTTGTTGGTGTTTTTCTAAGTTTTTATGCCTATATCAATTACCGATACATCAGCACGCTCCTGCCTTTGATGATTGGGTTGATGATTGCCTTATCAAGTAATTTACTCAACAATAAAGAACAAAAAACTTGGTTTTATAGCTTATTAATTATTCAATTGATGACTTTTGCCCTTGTTATTGGTTTTTCTTTTTACCCAAAATATAAAAACCGATTGGTAAACACTCCCGTTATTTCCTCGCCCGCAAACTCAATACAGTGCCTAAATATTTACCACTTTGTAAAGGACTCTATAAGCAGGGAAAGTAAATTTCTAATTAATAATCTTCCCGAATTTTATGTCCGCACCACACATTATGGAGTTTTTTATTGGAGTGGTGACGATGAATATTTCAATAATAAGGGAACATTTAATTTACTGAAAAATAAAAGCAACGAACAGGTTATAATGTACTTTAAAGATAGTTTAAACTTAAAATTTGTATTAACCAATCAACAATTAACGCCATATAACAATCGATTTAATTTAATATTGAAAGATTATTTTAAACTACGCAAAAAAGATCAATTGGGTAACGAGTTATATGAATTATTGTAAACTATAACAATGAAAATTATCACAGTAATTGGTGCAAGGCCACAATTTGTAAAATCAGCTATGGTGAGCAAGGCATTAGCAAAACATCAAGGAGTTAACGAGATTATTGTTCACACCGGACAGCACTTTGATCAAAATATGAGCGATGTTTTTTTCGAGGATTTTGGATTAAAAGCACCTGCCTACAACCTAGGTGTGCACAGTTTGATGCATGGTGCTATGACAGGAAAAATGCTCCTTTCGCTAGAGCCAATTCTTTTAGAAGAAAAGCCGGATTTAGTTTTGGTTTATGGCGATACCAATTCTACATTGGCAGGTGCACTTACCGCTAAAAAGTTAAATATTAAAGTGGCACATGTAGAGGCAGGTTTAAGGAGTTACAATGCTACAATGCCCGAAGAAATTAATCGGGTTTTAGTAGATCGAATGTCTGATATTTTGTTTTGTCCCACACCTGCAGCAATCGACAATCTGCATAAAGAAGGATTCGACCAACACGCCTCTAAAATTGTGATGTGCGGAGATGTGATGCAAGATGCGGCCTTATACTTTGGCAAATTGGCCTTAGTGAAATCGCAAGTCATTAAGGCCATAAACATAGAAAAGTATATTTTGGCAACCATTCATCGTGCCGAAAATACCGACAACTACGCACAGCTTAAATCTATTGTTGACGCGCTGAATGAAATTCATCAAAAAATATCTGTGGTTATGCCTATTCACCCAAGAACCAGATACTTGATGGATGAATATCAAATTAACCCTGTTTTTAAAATCATCGATCCTCAGGGATACATCGATATGCTTGCGCTGATACAACATTCAAGTTTACTTGTTACCGATAGTGGCGGACTGCAAAAAGAGGCCTATTTTTTCAGAAAAAACTGTGTTACTCTCAGAAATGAGACAGAGTGGATTGAATTGGTAGATATGGGGTACAACATGCTGGCAGGTAGTGAAACTCAGAGAATTTGTAACGCTTGCAACATCATGTTAAACAAGCAGCAATCTTTCCGCACCGATTTATATGGCAATGGCACCTCGGCTGAACAAATTGCATCATATTTACTTTTAAATATTTAACCCGAATTCCAATAATGCGTTTGCATTAGAAATAAATAGCTAACATGTTTCATTGTAGTTTGGTGTTTAAAAAAAATGATGTTGGCCTTGTGAAAATGGCGTTAAGAAAAATATAATGGAAGGCGTTCGA
>JBILUU010000208.1:0-5428 GCA_044370815.1 Bacteroidia bacterium | reverse complement strand
AAGGGACGTTTGTCAGTACTCTTCGGTTCAATTTTAATGTATTCACTTGCCAACATTGCCAATGGGTTTGTTCAAACGGTTGAACAATATGCTTTATTGCGATTTATATCTGGTTTTGGTTTGGCCGGTGAACTTGGGGCAGGCATCACTTTAGTAAGCGAATCAATGAGCAAAGAAAGGAGAGGTATAGGAACTATGATAGTTGCTACCGTTGGTGTTTTTGGTGCGGTAGTTGCCGGCTTTATGGGTGATTTCATCACCAATTGGCGACACTCTTTCTTCTTAGGTGGAGCTATGGGGCTTGTGCTCCTCATTATGCGTATTGGTGTTTTTGAATCAGGCATGTTTGAATCTATCAAGCGCGATAAAGTTGAAAAAGGAAACTTGTTATTGCTCTTGAAATCACCCGCAAATGTTATCAAATATCTAGGAATTATTGCCGTTGCTGTGCCTGTTTGGTATGTGATGGGCATTCTTATAACCTTCTCTCCCGAAATGATGAAAGCAATGGGAGTAACGTACTTTACACCCGATCCCGGAAAGGCCATCATGTTTGCCTATTTGGGAATTACTTTTGGTGATTTCTTAAGTGGCATGCTCAGTCAATTACTACGGAGCCGAAAAGTTGTGTTGGGCATTTTTTTGGTGATGACCATATTGAGTGTAGTTCTTTATTTTGCCCTTGCCCCAAAATCAGAACTCATGTTTTATGGTGTAGTAACTGTAGTGGGTATAGCTACCGGTTATTGGGCGGTTTTTATGAGCACAGCGGCAGAGCTTTTCGGAACAAATATAAGAGCAACGGTTACCACCACGGCACCCAATTTTGTGAGAGGTTCGGTTATATTTTTAACACTTGGTTTTCGTTACTTGGAAACTTCTGCAGGAACTGTAACTGCAGCTATTATCATTGGAGTTATCACTTTTGTAATTGCTTTTGTGGCGCTTTACAAGCTGGAAGAAACCTTTCATAAAGATTTGAATTATGTCGAATAAAAAAAAGACACTCATCATTGGTGCCAGCGAAAATCCTGAGCGCTATGCCAATAAAGCCTTTCACAGTCTCACGCAACATGGGCACCCTGTAGTGATGCTTGCAAATAAAGAAGGAAAAATTGATGAGGTAATCATTCATAAAGGTTTCCCCAATATCGAGGAGTTAGATACCGTCACTTTGTATGTGAGCCCTAAAAATCAGGAACCATATTACGATTATTTGATATCCTTGAAGCCCAAACGCATCATCTTTAATCCGGGTACAGAAAATCCCGTTTTAGAAGCTAAGGCAATCCATCACGGAATTGAAGCTATTGAAGCTTGTACGCTGGTTCTTCTTTCAATCGGAGCTTATTGATGTATCAAGTTAGCCAATTGTTTATTTATCCTATTAAGGCACTGGCAGGTGTTGCTGTTGAGCAGTCTTTTGTTACGCAAAGAGGACTTCGCTACGACCGTAGATGGATGTTGGTTGATAGCAAGAATCAATTTATTACACAACGCAACTATTCTCAATTATGTTTGTTTCAGGTTGCTTTAAACCAACATCATTTTCAAGTTCAATACAACAATCAATCCATTGATATACCTTATGAAATTGCAGAAGGTGATATTACTGCCGTGCAGGTATGGAATGATACCGTTAACGCGATAATTGCTTCCTCACACATTAATGAATTCTTTTCTCAACAATTAAATACTGCTTGTCGATTAGTATTTATGCCAGATTCAAGCATAAGACAGGTAGATCATAACTATGTGAATGATACCCATGCAGTGAGCTTTGCAGATGGTTATCCCATACTCCTTATTGGTCAGCAGTCGTTGAGTATGATTAATCAAAAATTAACTGATGCTATTGATATCAAGCGGTTCAGACCTAATATCGTATTTAATGGAGGTTGCGCACATGATGAGGATCATTGGGAATATTTCTCAATTGAATCTGTTCGTATGAAAGGTGTAAAACCTTGTGGCAGATGCATGGTAGTGAATATCGATCACCAAAGCGGAATTGTAAAACAAGAGCCACTATCAACCTTGTCAACATACAGAAAATTTAACCAGAAAATTAATTTCGGTCAAAATGTAATCGCATTAAGCGAGGGACAAATTGCCGTAGGAAATAAAATTATAATGATATGATTAACCCCGGAATTTATAAGCATTACAAAGGAAAATTATATGAAGTTATTGGTCTTGTGCGACACAGCGAAACACTCGAAGAAATGATTCTTTACAAAGCATTGTATAACGGTAAATTTGGTGAAAATTCTCTATGGGTAAGACCTGCCCGAATGTTCAGCGAAATGGTAGAAATTGATGGTAAACAAGTGCCGCGTTTCGAGAAATATTCTGCTAAATAATAAGCTTAGTAAAGTTTATGGCATCAAATTTACTTCAATGAAATTAGAATAAATTTTATTTCAATCGCAGAAAAAAAACTCAGTTCTTTATCAGTTTTTGAGTTTGAAAGCTATTGTTGCTGCTCACAGTTAGGAAGTAAATACCCTTGCTTAAATTGCTAATGTCAACCTGATATCGACCATTAAAACTAATATTTTCAGCATGTACTATTTTTCCTGAAATGTCTGTTAACTCTATACTGTGGGGTTGTTGCATGGCATTGTGAAGTTGAATGGTAAAGTAATCGTGAGTTGGATTGGGAAATACAGCCATGTTAATTTTTTCAGAAATATCACTTGTGCTATTTGCAATGGCATTGTAAAAGTTCTGAACCACATCGGCAGCAGTCTGTAGCTCTGAAATGCTGTTCCCATTGCTGCCTCTGGCATAAATGTAAGCTACATCTAAAGTGATGAAACCATTTTGGGGTAAGGTAAAAGGTCCGGCTGTTCCAATAATTCTGTAGTTTAAAGGAGCATCTGCAGTCCATGCTTGGCTAAAGTTAGTATTGGTATTTCCGCTGAAACAGTATGGTGTATTTCCCTGTCCGGTTTGGTAGCCATTTTGTCCGTAACTTAGAGGGGTGTTGTCTTTCCAAAAAGAGCGTAGGTAGTTATAATATTCATTTGGCGTATTAGGGGCACCTGTGGTATTTGCAATACTACCGTAGGAGTAATACATGGAATTGTGAAGTGGGTGATTAAGTATTTTCATGGCTGCGGCCGGAGGATGTATGCCATACACAGCATCAGAGTCATCAGCATTATAACCATATACCATGTTTCTTCCGATATCGGTGCCAATATAATCATCGCTGTTGTCACCAATATCAAAATCGTTCCACATGCCTGCATAAAAGTTAGTATAGGTATTTTGTTGTGATTTATTTCTAATGCGGTGTCTTACAAATACTGTATGATCAATAATATTACTGCCTGTTGAATTGTAGGCATAAACGGTCGTGTAAACTTCTGCTTCTAGCGGAATTCCGCTGGTTTCACCATGTGCAGCATATTTGTCATTAAACATCAAATAAAGCGCTTCATCACCAGGTACATTTGGATAATCGCCAAATGATGGATCATAAATTCCATTGTTGTTTACATCGGCAAACGGTGCAAAAATTTGACTGATATTGTTATAGCTACTGCCCGGCCAAAGTGCAATATCCTCGGGCATTTGATATCCTTGGGTATTGTAATTGGCAATGTGGTTATCAATGGTATTTTTATCAATATGCCATATTTTGTTCCATGGAGCAGGCGGCATGGCTGTACCATTGCTACTGAGAGGTCCGGGCCAATAGTCGGTACCATTTATTTTGTATTCATTGCCGGCCATGTGCACCGCACCTATTTGATCAATGGCACCCATCCATAAGTTAGAAACAAAAATGCACGACTTACCTGAAAACTTTGGGACTTCGAAATTTGTTTGTGTGGTGGTGTTATAAAACAAAAAGCCATCGGCTTCAACGGGTGCACTAATGTTGTTGATGTCAATTTGCTGTACTTCCCACTGTGAAAATACTTTGGCAAAGGGTATTAATACAAAGCATATTAAAAGTAAAGGTTTCAATCTCATAGCTTATAATTTATATCTAACACCAATATTAATTCCGTATGTAAACACTTTTTGTTGAATTGGAAATGCCTCAGTGGTAATAGGTTTCAACACGTATCTGGTATGGGGCTCAATCAATAAATCAAGTTTATCAGTTAACCTTCTACTTACCGAAACGCCACCACAAAAGCTAATACCTGCTGTATGATTAAATAATGTTTCACTTGTTTGCTGCACGTCTCCCGGAACATATTGCAACGGGGCTACGTTTCCTTTTTGACTGAACAACAGATTGAACATAACACCTGCCTGCAAAGACAATGCAGCGCGTCTTCCGAGCCACTTGTAACCCATCATCACAGGGATATCTACCCAACTCATGAGAACATTATGCTGCATACTGTCTTTGAATGTTCTCACGTAATTAAGTGTATCATAGGTTTTATAAATGACCGGGCCTGTAAATGGATCAATGTATGTTACAAACTCGCTGGAATCTATGTATGGCTCATTGGTTTGCCATTTATAACCAATCGAAAACTTTTCTCTTCTTTGCGAGAATTGTATGCCGGTATTGATAAAAATATTTCTGCTTACAAACAAATTGACGCGCATCATGGCACTGTATGAAAAGCTGATTTTCTCGGCACTGTCTCTTCTACTTATATAGTTGCTTACCATGTTATTATTGCCACTAAAAGAGCTACCTGCCAACTCGGGAGCAATTAAGGCATCAAGCGCTATATATCCTTTAAAACGTTTGCCACCATATACGGTATCAAGCTGAATGATATCTTCACTTTTTTCCATGTTACCCGATGCAAGGGGAGATTGCGCTGCGGGCACAGCAGGCGATTCTTGCCCTTTTAAAGCGGTTGGCTCCACCTGAAGTGGTTTTATTTCATTCACTGAAGCATTGATTCCCTGGGTATTGATAAGAGATGGCTGTTCATTATTTTCAGCTTGTTTGGCTGCTAAATTTTGTGCTGCCAATTCACGAATTTTTTCATCTCTTCGTGCTAGCTTTTTAGGTTTTGAAAACATCACGGAGGGAGTTATTTCAGCTACTGCAGCTTGCTGCTCGTTGATGTTACAGTTGATTAAGCTGGGTGCGGATGAAGGATGCATTGCCAACAAAGGCATCATTTCATTTGGGTAGTTAAAGTTTTGAGGTAAGTCATTGGGCTGCGCTGTCTGAGATGTATGGTTTTTTTCTATTGAGCGCTGTCGTGAATGCAACACCTGTTTCTCTAATTGTACTTCACCGGCTGTTGACAATTTATTTTCATTCTTTTTATTTTTTCTGAATATTGATTTGGAAGGCCTTGCCTCGCCCTGTGACTGCGCTATAGCTATTGTGCCGATTGTTTTGCTCGACTCAGGCTCATTATTGCCAATTGGCATTGTATTGGGATTGGCATCAACTGTTTCATGCTTTTCTCTTTCTTTCGGAACAGATTTA
>JBILUU010000230.1:0-4914 GCA_044370815.1 Bacteroidia bacterium | reverse complement strand
GCAATCCCGCTTAGCAGGTGTTTTCAATCCATTGAACCAATGGATTGAATTACAGCTGTTTTAGCGATTCCGCATTTTCTAATGCGGAATTTGGGTTTATAGAAGTCATTATGTAAACCGAATGCATGAGAAGTGCGTTTGTCGATGCCAATCGTAAATCTTTCCTCTTGTGAATGGGATTAACCAAAAAATAAACATTTGTGAAAGTGCTTTTAAGGATTTAATTTTTATATTTGAAACCTTGTGTTTATCCTTGCATCTGCATTGCCAAGAAATATTAATTGAACTAAAAGAAAAGTTTGAGTGCTATAAAAAAATATACCCTTAATGTTCTCGAAAAAGTACATGAAAGCAACGATTCATGTACCATTAAATTTAAACAACCGGGCCTAAGGAAAATTGCCTATCAAGCAGGGCAATTTATTACACTCATTGTGCAGATAAACGGACGGATGTATCAAAGGCCCTACTCCATTTCATCGGTGTTTGGCATTGATCCCACACTCAACATTACAGTTAAGGCTGTGGAAAACGGTGTCGTATCAAATTACATCAAACACACCCTACGCGAAGGTCAAACAATAGAGATTGTTCAACCTTTGGGAACTTTTACGATTCCCGATGGCTTTACCCATGATCTCATACTTTGGGCGGCAGGCAGTGGCATCTCACCAATCTATGCTTTGTTGAAAAAGTCACTGATGCATAGCCAAAACAAGGTCGTACTCAACTATAGTTCAAAAAATAGTGAGCAAACTATTTTGTTGAATGAAATTTTAAACTTGCAACAAATTTATTCCGATAGATTTGAGTTTCATTTGTTTTTGTCTGAAGCCCATGAAAACGATAAATTGAAGTATCATTCAAAAATGGATGCACAAAATATTGAGCAGTATAGCTCAACGATTAAAAACAGCGCTTTGCATTTTATATGTGGACCCGGTTCATACAGTAAATTTGTAAAAACGTGGTTGCTCGAAAAAGGAATACTCGAAAATAATATACGCACAGAAGATTTCAGTCTTTTGCTCAGTGAATCTGATTTGCAGGGTGTTGCTGATGTGGATGTGGATATTTTAATAGGTGATGATACATTTAAAATTCCTGTGAGAAGAGGTCTTAATATATTATCGGCAGCGCTGGATTCGGGACTCAAAATTGACTATTCCTGTCAAACCGGAACATGTGAATTGTGCAGTGCTAGTATAATTTCGGGAAGCGTAAGGTCAATTGTACATCAGCATACAGAGGTTAAAAACAAAGGTGAAAATTGTTTGCTTTGCTGTAGCTTACCTTTGACAGACAATATTTTAATTAGTTTAAATTAGCATATGAAAGTTGTAATATTAGCAGGTGGACTTGGCACCAGATTATCTGAAGAAACTGTTTTGAAACCTAAGCCGATGGTAGAGATTGGCGGAATGCCTATCCTGTGGCATATCATGAAAACTTATGCCAATTATGGGCATCATGATTTTGTGATTTGTTTGGGATACAAAGGAATTGCCATTAAAGAATATTTTGCGAATTACTTTCTTCATAAATCAGATGTAACCATTGACCTAAAAAATAATAAGGTGGAGGTTCATGACTCTCAGGCCGAGCCTTGGAGGATTACCTTAGTGGATACAGGAGATCACTCGATGACAGGAGGGAGAATTAAACGTATTCAAAAACACATCGGCAATGAAACATTTATGCTGACCTATGGCGATGGTGTGGCGGATATTAATATCAATACACTGATTGACTTTCATAAAAAAAACAACAAATATTGCACGGTAACGGCTGTTCAGCCAACAGGAAGATTTGGACTTTTGAATATTAATGAGCAACAGCTTGTTCAGTCATTTTACGAAAAACCTAAAGGAGATGGCTCATGGATTAATGGCGGTTACTTTGTTTGTGAACCTCAAATTTTTGATTTTATTGATGGTGATGATACAATATGGGAGAAAAAACCAATGGAAAGTTTGGCAGCAGAAGGTCAGATGTGTGCATTTAAACACCAAGGATTTTGGAGGCCAATGGACACCTTGAAAGACAAAATGGACTTAAACGAAATGTGGAACGAAAACAATGCGCCATGGAAAATTTGGTGAAATTCCAATCGTTAGAGAATGCTTATAAAGGAAAGAAAGTTTTCCTTACGGGGCATACCGGTTTTAAAGGGGCGTGGATGTTAAAGACCTTATCTCTATTAGGGGCAGAGGTCAAAGGCTATGCCTTGGCTCCTGAAACCACAGATGACTTATTTCATTTAATTGACGGAGATAATTTGTGCACCTCTATTATTGCTGATTTGAGAGATAGAAAGAAACTACATGATGAAATATTAGATTTTCAACCTGATTTTGTTTTTCATTTAGCTGCTCAACCACTTGTTAGATTGTCGTATGAAATTCCTGCAGAAACCTTTGAAGTAAACGTTATTGGAACCGCCAATTTACTTGATGGTGTCAAGTTATTACAAAAAAAATGTAGTGTAGTTTTGATTACTACCGATAAAGTTTACCATAATTTCGAGTGGGTATTTCCTTATCGTGAAAATGATCGTTTGGGTGGATATGATCCATACAGTGCCAGCAAAGCATGTGCTGAGTTATTAATTGATTGCTATCGCAATTCTTTTTTTAATACTAAAAACTACGACAAACATCTTAAAGCCATTGCTGTAGCTCGTGCCGGAAATGTAATTGGAGGAGGTGATTGGTCTAAAGATAGACTAGTTCCGGATATTGTTCGCTCTCTCATGAAAAATAAACCTGTTGTTATCAGAAATCCAAATGCTGTTCGCCCTTGGCAGCATGTATTAGAACCGGTTATGGGTTATTTAGTTTTAGGATTATTTTTGGAAGAACAACCTCTGTGTTTTTCTCAAGCATACAATTTTGGGCCGCAGCCAGATGACGCTTTATCAGTTTTGGATATTGTGCAGTCGGCAATTTTATCGTGGGGTTCGGGCGTTTATCAAATTGATCAAAATAATAATCATCCTCACGAAGCCGGCTTATTGAAGCTTGATATCAGTAAAGTAAAATCAGAGCTAAAATGGGTGCCTAAAATGAGCGCGGATGAAGCAATCAAATATACCTTTGATTGGTACAGTATTTTTAATTCAAATAGAAGTAGTATCGCTCATTTTACCGTAGAGCAGATTAAAATGTTTTTGAATGAATAAGAGGGTTTTTATAACAGGAGTTTCAGGTTTTTTAGGTTCTCGAATAGCTCAAGAGTTAATTAAAAACGGATTTGAATTAATCGCATTAAAAAGGATTAACTCTGATTTATCTCGTTGCAGTGAGTTCTTTGAGCATGTTAGTTGGATTGATATATCTGAAAATTGGGAGCAAGAAGTATTAGAGTTAAATCCGCAAATAATCATTCATACAGCTTGGGAAGGTGTTGGTGCAAATGAAAGAGATAATTGGCAGATGCAAACTAACAACGTTCAATTCACCTTAAAATTATTATTATTAGCAAAAAAGCTAAACATTGAAAAGTTTATAGCTTTTGGTTCTCAAGCCGAGTATGGACACTTTTCAGGAATAATTAATGAGGAGCATGTTGCACAGCCCATATCGGCATATGGTTTAAGTAAAAATATATGTAGTCAAACTGTGAAGTTGTTTTGTGAGCAAAATAACATCGTTTGGTTTTGGTTGAGGTTGTTTTCATTCTTCGGAGAAAGAGAAAGTAGTAATTGGTTTATTCCTTCACTTATTAAAAATATCTTGGAAGAAAAGACAATGGATATGACTCCGGGTGAGCAACAATACGCCTATATGTATGTAGGAGATTTAGCTCAAATAATTTGTGATCTCATCTCCTCATCCGCAACATCAGGAATCTACAATGTAAGTTCAAAATATGCATATTCATTAAAAGATATTGTAGAAAAAATAATTCAAATAATAAAACCTTTAAAATCTCATGTCAATTTTGGAGCAATACCATACAGAGAAAATCAACCGATGTTAATTCAAGGTGATGTTTCTAAATTAGAAAAGGAGATAGGAGAATTTGATGAGACACCTTTTGATCTCAATTTAAAAAAGGTTGTTGAATATATGACTAACAATAGGTAGTATGATAAAAAGTTCAATTGAATTAGCAAAAAATATAAGAAAGCAATCACTGGAGATGGTTGTTAGATCAAGAGCTTCTCATATTGCGAGTGCCTTGTCTATGACTGATATATTAGCTGTGTTGTATTTTGATTTAATGAATGTTTTTCCAAACGACTCTAAAAATGAAAATAGAGATATTTTTATTTTAAGTAAAGGACATGCATGTGTGGCACTTTATGCCACCTTAGGATTAAAGGGTTTCTTTGATTTAAATGATCTTCAAACCTATGGATTAGACGGCTCTAATTTTATGAATCATATCAGCCACAAGGTTCCGGGCGTAGAATTTTCTACCGGATCTCTCGGGCATGGTTTGCCTTTTGCCACAGGGATTGCTTTGGGAAAAAAAATTAAAAAACACCATAATAAAATTTTTGTGTTGGTTGGTGATGGTGAATTAGATGAGGGTAGTAATTGGGAAGCATTGCTATTTGCATCGCATCATCAATTAGATAATTTAATTATTGTGGTTGATTACAACAACCTGCAAAGTTTAACCACGGTAAAAGATACACTTAATCTTGAGCCACTATCAAATAAATTCGAAGCGTTTGGCTGTAATGTAAGGCAAGTAAATGGTCATAATCATTTGGAGTTAAAGAATACTTTCGTTGAATCAATTAACAATATCAATGGTAAACCTTCTGTTATTATCGCAAATACAATAAAAGGTAAGGGGGTTTCTTATATGGAAAATAAAGTCAAATGGCATTACAGCACGCCTAATCAAGAAGAATTAATTCAGGCCTTAAACGAGATCGATAATGCGTAATACTTTTATTAA
>JBILUU010000192.1:0-5854 GCA_044370815.1 Bacteroidia bacterium | reverse complement strand
GTATGTTTGGAATAAAATAAAAGTAGTTGCCTTGGTTCAAGAACCGCATGCTTCGCGTTGGCTTAATGCTGCCCAATATACAGGCAAGGTAATCAAAACCTACTCGCGTGATTTTGGCATGTATGCCTATCCAAAAATGGTGGTGGCCGATGCGCGTGATGGTATGGAATATCCCATGCTTACCCTTGATGGTGGAGAAGATCCGGGTTATAGAAGTTTGTTTGCGCACGAGGTAGGTCATAACTGGTTTTTTGGAATGGTGGGCAACAATGAAACCTACCGTGCCATGTTGGACGAAGGATTTACGCAATTTCTTACTGCTTGGGCAACAGTAAGCATCGATGGAGATACCAGCATCGTTGCTACTCCAAAATCGAAATATATCGACAAGTTTTTGCGTGATGAATTGGTGGTAGATCAGCGCGTTTTAAATCCATACATCAATGACGCCATTAGAGGAACAGCAACACCATTAAATGTGCATAGCGATGATTTTAGTGGCGCATTAGGACATGGAGGTGGTTACAGAAATGTATATTACAAAACTGCAAGTATGCTTTATAATTTACAATATGTGTTGGGCGACAGTTTATTTTTAATGTCGATGAAGCACTATTTTAATCAATGGAAAATGTGTCACCCATACGTTGAAGATTTTAGAAACAGTATCATACAATATACCAAAGTTGATTTGAATTGGTTTTTTGATCAATGGATTGAAACCGATAAAACGCTAGACTACGGCATCAAATGCACAAAGCCAAACAAAAAAGCAGGACAAGATTTTTATACCATTACCTTCAAAAGAATAGGTGAAATGCAAATGCCTATTGACTTTGATGTAATTTCCAATAACGACTCGGTATATCATTTTCATATTCCTAACGATTGGTTCGTGAAACAAACAGAGGCCAAAGTGCTTCCACGTTGGATTGGATGGGGAAAACTTGCTCCTGAGTATGCCGCATCAGTGCAAATACCGGGTGGCATCAAAGAGGTAATCATTGATCCTACCAACCGATTAGCCGATATTAATCAGCTCGACAACAAGACCACATCTAGAGCTAGTATTGACTTTGACCACCATCTTTCTCTTCCTGCAGACAGACATCATTATGAATTTTTTATGCGGCCGGATGTGTGGTATAACAGATTTGACGGTGCAAAAATTGGCGCCCATATCAATGGCAATTATTTAAAATACAAACATGTTTTTGACGCCTCTGTTTGGTTTGGCTCTATGATAGGACAAAACATTGCCGACAAAACCCAAAATTTTGAGTTACAAAAATTTTCATACTCTATCAACTACAAGAACCCTACAAATGCCATTTCAAAAAACTCGGCCTGGTTTATGAATAGCAGATGGCTCGATGGATTGGTTTATAATGTGTTTGGGGTGGAAAAAAAATCAAATGATTTGCGCACTCGTTTTTATGCTTACGCTAAAACTATGTACCGCAGAGACACTACCGATTTGATATATTTAATTTATAAAGATTTGTGGCGTATTGACAAGTGGAACAATACCGCCAATGTTGGGTTTGACCATACCTACAACTACACCAAGGGAATAGGTATGATTAATATGAATTTAAGAACCTCATCACTTGGAAGCGATTACGACTACACACAACTATCATTGAGTGTAATTAACAAAACTGCGCTTGGTTCCTTTGATTTTAACACAAGAACGTTCGTTCAATACGGTACCGGGAGCAATGTCCCTCTCGAATCGCAACTATACGCGGCAGGGGCAAATCCAGAACAACTCATGGACAACAAATATACAAGGGCCGATGCGTTTGTGCCAACTTCTTGGAGTCAGTATAGCGTTTCAACCAGTCATTTTCAACAAGGTGGCGGTTTAAATTTAAGAGGATATGCAGGTTACCTGATGCCACTTGATGATGTTGACGGTAATCAGCAACTTGGCTATAGAACAAATGCAGGCGCAGCTGTAAATATGGAATTAGGTTTTGACAGACTTTGGAAAAAGAAATATTCAAAAATTAGAAATATAGTTGACTATGACCTTTATTTGTTTGCCGATGCGGGTATCCTACAACTCGATCGATTGAAATCATACGATATTGCCAACTTAATTAAAGCCGATGCCGGTATTGGAACAGCAATAAGCATTAAAAAATTTGGACCTATGCAAACCATCAAACCACTAACCATTCGTTTTGATGTGCCATTATTTTTAAATGCAACTCCCAATGCCTCACCTGAATTTGTTCAGTTTAGATGGGTAATTGGTATTAATAAGGCTTTTTAAGAAATAACCTATTTACAGGAACCTCTGTAATCCTAATTGCATTGCCCTTTTCTTTTGGCGCAAAGGTGACGATTGCCCCTGCTTGATATTACTTGATGATATCCTATACAGTGGAAAGCACGGATGTGCTGAACTAATGATTTTATGAGGGTAACCCTGCTTATCAGGAGTTTTCAATACTTTGAATAGGTATTGAATTACAACTGCTTTAGCGATTCCGCATTTACTGATGCAGAATAGGAGTTAAAGATTATGATTCTTATCATGTTTTGTGAATTTACACTTGACTGTGCAATGTAATTTCTAATTTTGCAACATCATGAAAAAGCAGTTTATATATTTAGTCATCGTGCTCCTGTTTGCATGTAAAGCTAAAGTGGAGAAAATAAGAGCAGTTGAGTCCTCTATCACTGAATCGGTGTACGCTTCAGGTTTGGTGAAAAGTAAAAATCAGTATCAGGTTTTTGCCTCTGTGAGTGGTTTAATAAGCGATATTTTAGTAGAGGAAGGCGACACCGTAAAGGCAGGTGATGTGTTGTTCTTACTCATGTCTGAGGCACAAAAACTCAATCGTGAAAATGCGGGTCTCAATGCACAATTTGCCGATTTAAAGGCCAATACAGGAAAAGTAAAAGAAGCAGAAATTTTACTCGATGTTGCCAACAATAAAATGAAAAATGATTCGCTGTTATACTTCCGACAAAAGAATTTATGGGAACAACAAATAGGCAGTAAAGTTGAGTTGGAACAGCGCTCACTCAGTTATCTGAATGCAAAAGCTGCTTACTATTCTGCAAAAGTAAAGTATGATGACTTATTGCGGCAGCTCAAACTCAATGCTTCGCTATCGCAGCGAAATTTTGCCATATCTGATCAACAAGAAAACGACTTTGCAATTAAAAGTCGCATTCATGGAATTGTATATGGCATCAATAAAAACAAAGGAGAAATTGTAACCCCGCAAACACCGCTTGCTGTAATTGGCGATGCTCAAATTTTTATACTAGAGATGCAGGTTGACGAAAATGATATCTTAAAAATTAGTAAAGGCCAACAGGTGATTGTTTTGCTCGACAGTTACAAAGGCAAAACATTTGAAGCACTTGTTACCAAAATAAAACCCATCATGAATGAGCGTAATAAAACTTTCTTGGTTGAGGCCTCCTTCGTTCAACCCCCTGCCCTGCTCTATCCAAATACCACCTTTGAAGCCAACATCCTATTGATGCATAAGGATAAGACTTTACTGATACCGAGAAATTGTGTGATCAACGATTCGCTTGTAATCAAAGCAAATGGCGACACGATCAAAGTTAAAACAGGGTTAAAAGATTATCAAAAGATTGAAATATTGGGTGGCCTCAATGTGAACGATGAATTGCTTATTCCTAAACAATGAAACTGAAACTTTTGGTTAACATATCGCAATCGTTGCTCATGGCACGTTGGAAACAAACCCTGGTTGCTGCTATTGGTGTAACATTCAGTATCACCATGTTTGTAACGCTGTTAAGTTTTATGTCGGGATTAAATGATTTGCTTGATGGATTGATTGTTAATCGTACACCCCACATCAGGTTGTACAATGAAATACAACCCACCTTACTACAACCCCTTGATTTAAGCAGTAAATACAGTAATCACTATAACTTTGTAAGTACGGTAAAACCCAAAGATGAAGTGCAAAAAATAAAAAACAGTGCAGCAATTATTTATGCCCTAAAGCACGATGCACGAGTGTTAGGTGTAGCCCCAAAAATTACAGCGCAGGTGTTTTATAATGTCGGCAATACTGATATCACAGGCGTTATTAATGGTGTTGATGTAGAAGAAGAAAACAGGTTGTTTATGTTAAAGGATTACGTTACTGCAGGAAAGTATATTGATTTAAAAAACACACCTAACAGTATCATTTTAGGGAAAGGAGTTGCAGAAAAAATGTTGGCCAATATTGGTGATGTGGTACAGGTTACAACTACCAAAGGTGAACAGATAAAACTAAAAGTTGTAGGTTATTTTCAGTCGGGCTTGCAAGATATTGACAAAGTACAAAGCTATGCCAGTATAAGCACTACACAGAAATTACTGGGCGAGTCGAGCAACAGTGTAACCGACATACAAGTGAAGCTAAAGGATATTTTAGAGGCACCCGCAGTAGCAAAAGAATATGCGCGTTTGTTTGACTTGCAGGCCATTGACATTCAAACGGCTAATTCACAATTTGAAACGGGTAGCTCAGTAAGAACGATTATTTCCTATGCTGTGGGCATCACCTTACTTGTTGTTGCAGGGTTTGGGATTTACAACATTTTAAACATGATGATTTATGAAAAAATGGACTCCATTGCTATCCTTAAAGCCACAGGTTTTTCGGGCAGCGATGTACAAAAAATATTTATTGGCATTGCCATCAGCATTGGATTATTTGGTGGCCTAATGGGTTTATGCTGCGGTTTTGGACTATCGCAAATTATTGATCAAATTCCATTTGACACACCTGCACTGCCAACGATCAAAACATATCCCATCAAGTACAATCCTAACTTTTATGCTATTGCTACCCTATTTTCATTGGTAACCACCTATTTGGCGGGTTACTTTCCTTCGCGCAAAGCAAGCAGTATTGACCCTGTTATTATCATCAGAGGGAAATAAATATGAATACACCTATTCTATCGGCAAAAAATATTTCGAAGTACTTTCATGATCCGGTGACGATACAAATATTGAAAGAGGTAAGTTTTAATATTGACAGAGGTGAGTTTGTTTCCATCATCGGAAAATCGGGCTGTGGCAAGTCGACCTTACTCTATATTTTATCAACGATGGATACCGACTATGAGGGTGAATTGGAGATTGACGGAGTGCTGATGCGAAACAAAAAGGAGAGCGAATTGGCCAAGGTTAGGAATGAAAAAATAGGATTTGTATTTCAATTTCACTACTTGTTAAATGAATTTACAGTATTAAAAAATGTGATGCTTCCCGGTTTAAAATTGGGCAAACACACTGCGCAAGAAATTGAACATCGGGCCTACGAAAAGCTTCGTATTCTTGGCATTGAGCAGGAAGCTTTAAAGCCACCCAATCAATTATCGGGCGGACAAAAGCAACGTGTGGCTATAGCGCGTGCGCTCATCAATGATCCTTTAATTATCATGGGTGATGAGCCAACAGGTAATTTAGACAAAAAAAACAGCGAAATTGTATTCAATATTTTTCAAGAGCTATCAAAAGAATTCAATCAAACATTGCTGATTGTAACGCACGACAACGAATTTGCTTCACGCACCAACAGAATTATTGAGATGGAAGATGGCAGGGTAATTAGGATGTGAGGATGATAAAAAAATCCCTGCCGGTAAAAACAAGCAGGGATATTCGGTAAGAAATTCAATTATCACTCCTTTACAAACTTATATTGCTCAGTGAAGCTATCGCTGATTACTTGAACAAGGTAAATTCCAGAGTCTAGTGTTGCCACATCAATAATTCCATTTAAGGCACTTCCCGATTGAACGCGCTGTCCATTGATGTTAACGATTTGATAATTGATGGAATTTTGTAGCTCGG